>NZ_JCBDGH010000057.1:0-138046 GCF_059833955.1 Vibrio sp. R15-SG3-ISO1A | reverse complement strand
CCCATAGGCACTGATACTAGACTCAATTTCGGCTCGCTCATTGTCGATACGTTGCTGCTTAGGCACACGCTCCGAATCAACAATTTTGCTGACCATGGAATTGATGTCCATGCCAGTGTTCATCCCAATAGGGCCAAAACTCATTCAATCACCTCGAAGTACGATCACACCGTTTGGTTTACTAAGCCCGATGAGTATCGAGCCGTTTGTTCCCTTAGGCGCCGCAATATTACTAGCATCTCTTCGTCGGGTATCTGGCGGATAATATCGCCAGTACTCGCTTCGTAAATAGTGACCACATCTCTCCCCGACTCTTCATCGACGCGAAAGGACAACCCTTTGTTGATGGACGAAATGAAATCATTCATCTCCTCGACCAAACGTTGCCTTTCTTGGCTATTGAGCTTTTCACGAGCTTTCGCCGCTTCTATCGCTTGCGTGACAGACTCGGCAGACTGCTTGCTCATTTCATGGGTAGAGGCCTTTTCTTTACTTAAAGAAATGGACTGCGCACCATCATACTTAGAAGCAATTTTAGTGCCACTTTCTGAGCCGTAAGGCTGGATGTTCGATGTGTTAGATGGTATGTCCATAACAATCTCCCTTCCACCTCATAGGTCAGTAGCGCATGCTACTACCAATAAGCTCCTGCGAACCTACCGATTAACCTAATAAGCTAAGAGCTGCCGACGGTGACTGCTTAGCTTGCGCTAGAACCGACGTACTCGCTTGCTGAAGAATTTGCGATTTGGTCATCGCTGTCGTCTCTTTGGCGTAATCTGTATCAAGGATACGGCTACGCGACGCGTTGACGTTCTCGTTGATGTTATCCAAGTTACTGATCGCATGACCAAAGCGGTTCTGGAACGCACCGAGTTCCGCGCGCTGACTGTCCACGCTCTTTAGCGCGCCATCAATCACTGACACTGCCAGTTGCGAGCCCGCAACGGTCGTGACATCGACATCTGCGACAGTTTTATCTTGCGCAGCGCCAAAGCCGATCTCTCCACCAAGACCACCGCCAATGGTGACATCACCAGAGACTTTATTGGTCGCAGCGAACAGTTGCAGTTTGCCATCTTCGCCAACCGACGCTTTCACATCTTCACTTTGACCATTGATGTAAGTGGCCAATTGCTCGATGTCATCGCCTTCTTTCGCGTTGATGGTCAAGCTTTTCGCCTCACCGTGCACGTCAGTATAGTCTAAAGTCAGGTCGCTCGCCCCTGCACTCACTGTCCAATCGGGTGTTTTACCCGCCGTAGCAATATACGCTTTACCGCCCATGTCTGCTGTATCAGAACGCATGTTGCCCATGGATAACATCACCGCCTCACCGGAACTGGCACCAATCTGGAAAGACTGGCTACCAAATGAACCATTGAGCAATTTGTTGCCACCAAACGAAGTGGTTTCGGCGATACGATTCAATTCATCGTTCAGTGCCGTGACTTCTTCTTGGATCGCAATTCGCTCTGAACGCGAGTTCGAACCATTTGACGATTGCAGTGCCAAATCACGCATACGTTGAAGGATATTGGTGGTTTCATTCATCGCACCTTCAGCCGTCTGAGCAATAGAGATACCGTCATTGGCATTCTTCACCGCCATGTCAAGACCACGACTCTGAGACGTTAAACGGTTTGAGATTTGTAGACCGGCAGCATCATCACGGGCACTGTTGATTTTGTAACCCGATGACAAACGCTCCATGGATTTCTGCATACCATCCGACGCCCCATTGAGGTAGCGCTGAGCGGTCATCGCAGACACGTTCGTGTTTACGTTAATTGCCATATATTGATCTCCTTTGGCATTAGGGGTGATGCGCTGTCGTGTCTCTCACCTCACTTCGGCGCATCTCATTTCTCTCAGTCTTGTAACGGCGAAGCAAAAAATACCTTTAGAAAAAAAATGAAGTTTTTTTCTCTTTGCCTCACATCCGTACAATTTCGTGAAACTGATCTAACTACCATGAAAATTCTTGCAAACACCAAACGTAAAAAATCCAGCCGAAGCTGGATTTTTATTTGATAAGCGCGGAGGGCGATTAGCCAAGTAGGCTGAGTGCCGAGTTTGGCGCCTGTTTCGCTTGAGCCAAGATTGAACTTGACGCTTGAGACAGGATCTGAGATTTGGTCAGTGCTGTTGTCTCTTTCGCGAAGTCAGTGTCTTTGATTCGGCTCTTCGACGCGTTGACGTTTTCGTTGATGTTGTCCAAGTTGTTGATCGCGTGGTTGAAGCGGTTTTGGAACGCACCCAACTCTGCACGGTGACTATCCACATATTTAAGCGCCGCATCAACAATCGCGACAGACTCTTGCGCGCCGCCTACCGTCGTCACGTCAATGGTGTTCACTGTTACGTCTTGACCTGGGCCCATGTTTAGCTCGCCCGCTAGACCACCAGAGAAGCTCACTGCGCCGTCAACTTTGTTGGTACCTGCAAAGATTTGCAGTTGACCATCTTCATCAACAGAGGCTTTTACCATGTCAGTTTGACCGTTGATGTAAGTCGCAAGCTCTTCAATATCATCCCCTTCTTTCGCGGTGATATTGATGGTTTGTGCTTGGCCGTCGGTGTCAGTCAGGTTGATCGTTAGGTCATTGGTACCCGCTTGAACAGACCAGTCCTTATCTTTACCGTTTTGTGCAACGTAGCTAGTACCGCCCATGCCAACGTTGTCAGAACGCATGTCGTTGAGCGTCAGCATAACGGCTTCACCGTTGTCTGCACCGATTTGGAACGATTTCGTTGCGTAAGTACCGTTAAGCAACTTGTTACCACCAAAAGAGGTCGTTTCCGCGATACGGTTTAGCTCGTCGTTTAGAGCTGTGACTTCTTCTTGAATCGCCACGCGCTCAGATTTTGAGTTCGAGCCATTCGCTGATTGTAGCGATAGGTCACGCATACGTTGCAAGATGTTGGTTGTCTCGTTCATCGCACCTTCAGCAGTTTGCGCGATAGAGATACCGTCGTTCGCGTTACGTACAGCGACATCAAGACCGCGGCTTTGCACATTCAAACGGTTTGAGATCTGTAGACCTGCTGCGTCGTCTTTCGCACTGTTGATTTTAAAACCAGAAGATAGACGCTCCATTGAAGCTTGTTGTGCATTGTTCGCGCTATTTAGGTAACGCTGTGCTGTCATTGCTGCTACGTTAGTATTTACATTCACTGCCATGGTGATTTCTCCAAATTGATTTTCCGATGTATCCGGTTTCCGACGTCTCGGAAAACCAAAGTAGTTCTCTCAAAGTTACTTTTATTAACGGCGTGAGGCGGAAAAGCTTGAGACATTTTTTTTGTTTTTTTCGAAAAAAAGGCAGTTGGGGAGGAAAACGTGATTAACGGGCAATAATCGTTAAAAAATTCATTTTTTCGCTAAAGCTTTATTTAGACCTGTCGATACCTTTCTCTTTTTTGAGATTTTTGTTTTCTCAATAATGGTGATTAATTCAACAGCGTTAATGCCAGATTGGGTTGCTGTTTCGCCTGGGCAAGGATAGAGGTACTCACTTGTTGCAAGATTTGCTGTTTGACCATCTGCGTCGTTTCACGTGCGTAGTCGGTATCCTTAATGCGGCTGTTGGAGGCGGCAAGGTTTTCGTTGATGTTGCCTAGGTTGTTGATCGCATGATCAAAGCGGTTTTGCATTGCGCCTAATTCTGCTCGATGGCTATCGACGTACTGCAGCGCAGTATCAATCACTGATACCGCTCGTTGCGCGCCGCCGACGTTGGAAATATCTAGATTATCGACCGCCTCGTAACCCACCAGCCCCAGTTGCAATTCATTGGCTAAGCTGCCCGAGAAAGTTAAGGTTCCTGATGTTTCTTTACCGGCGATAAACAGTTGCAGTTGCCCGTCGTCATTCACCGAGGCGGAGACTTTATCCGTTTGCCCATTGATGTAAGTCGCCAGTTGCTCTATGTCATCACCCTGTTTGGCTTTTATTTGAATTTGTTCTTGCTCACCTGCGGCGTTGGTGTACTGAATATTGAGCATCGATGCCCCTTGCGAGACCTGCCAATCTGAACCTGCAGATAAGCCAGCACGGTAGCTAAACCCGCCCATCGCTAGGGTGTCGGTGCGCATGCTTTTTAGTGACACCTGAACCGCCTCCCCTGAGCTAGCACCGATTTGAAACGAAGAGGTTTCAAAGCCACCATTGAGCAATTTTCGCCCACCAAAAGAGGTCGTTTCTGCTATTCGATTCAATTCGTCGTTTAAAGCGCCCATTTCTTCTTGTAACGCCTGCCTTTCAGCTTGACTGTTCGAGCCGTTGGCCGACTGCAAAGAGAGGTCACGCATACGCTGTAAGATGGAGGTCGTCTCTTGCATCGCCCCTTCCGCGGTTTGCATGATTGAAATGCCATCATTGGCATTGCGCATTGCAACATCGAGCCCGCGCATTTGTGACTCAAGACGATTAGAGATTTGTAAACCCGCCGCGTCATCTTTGGCGCTATTGATCCGACTGCCCGAAGAGAGCCGCTCCAACGATTGATTGAGCATCTCTGTCGCGCTACTCAAATATCGCTGCGCCGTCATTGCTGACACGTTGGTGTTTACGGTGATCGCCATGATTTCACTACAAATTCAATTAAAGTCCTACAGGTTATATCGGCCAATCACGCCATTCTTTAATGACAAATATGAAAAAGCCGAAGCTGGATGCTTCGGCTCTCGCGTTTAAGCTTTATGAGGGAGATTATTTGACGCTTAACTCCGTCAGCATTGCCTCAGAAGGCGCGAAGAAGTAAGCCCCGGTTACCGCGGTGGTAAAACGCAACAGTTGATCCGTCTTGCCATCTGTCACACCGTACATACTCTCAAGCATCGCTTTGAAATTGTGCAGCGTATTACAGTAAGCAATGAAGAGCAGACCATGCTCACCCGATACTGAACCATACGGTAAGCTGTGACGCACAATTTTCAGTCCTTTCCCGTCTTCTTTGATGTCAACGCGGCCAACATGCGATGCCGCTGGCACGTCATCTAACTCAATAGAATCCGGTTTTGTACGACCAACCACTTTTTCTTGCGCTGACACGTTAAGGCGATTCCATGCAGGTAAATTGTGCACGAAGCGCTGAACCATCACGTAACTACCACCGGCGAATTCACCTTCAGGGATGATCGCCACTTCATGACGTTGCCCCTCTTTCGGGTTTTCTGTGCCATCGACGAAATCGGTCATATCACGAGAGTCTAGGTAGCGGTAACCGTATGTCTCATCCACAATCTCGACCTCATCGGCCACCTCCGCCATCAGCGTACGCAGAAGGTAAAAATGCAGATCATGACGCAGTGAGTGACAGTGAATCAGCACATCGACATCACTGCTTGGCGCCACCACACTTCCCTCTCCCAAAACAGGGAACGGTATCAATTCGCTTGGCATTGGCGCATCGAGCTGCGACCAAAATGCGTGCGTAAACGCAATCGACAGGGTTAACTGTGCGCCCGGTTGCTGCTGATTGAGCTCAGCCACCTTGTGCGGCAGAGCTTGAAGCTTTTCAAGCACCTTTTGCGGATTCTGTTTGATTTTGAGAAGTGTGTATTGAGCAAATGGGCCAGCCTCAGGGAGAATGGCACTTTGTGGCGATGACATTGTTATAACCTCACGTATTTATTGTTCTTTATCCCAGTACGTTGGGAGATCAGTATCTGTTCAATTCTTCTTTAACGGTGAATGCACGATTTAAGTAGATGCCTTTTACGTAGATGCTTTTACGTAGATGACTTGGTTGACTCATTTTCGACGCCAAGCTGAAAGCAATCTTTCACACTGCGACTGTGAATTAGATAGATAATGAGCCAAGTCAGCAATAACCCGATGCCACCCTGTGTCCAACTGAAGGCGCCTTGATGCAAGTATACCTGGTAAGCCCACTGCAACCACTGAGCAACCGCAATGACTAAGGTGAACGGGCGACCGTAATACAACACACGAGTGAGCCAAGTGCGCTCGGGACTGCGCAAACCATAAAGCCACATCAACGCAATCGTCGGCAACCCCATCAGGAAACCAAGATAGAGCCCCGTTTGATTAGGGTACACGATAGTCAGTATCTCACTTCCGGACTCTCGACTGGCGCCAGCGACGACGAAGACAATCCAAGCGCGAGCAAGAAAAAACCACCCTAGCCATAGCCATTTTGGCGCTTTTAAAAAACCGTGTTGATCATAGTGTTCGATGGCGTAACGCACGACGTTATTCATTTTCTAAGACGACTAACCCACACTGTAAAGTAAAAGCCGCCACTTTGCGACCCGCAAGCCCCCACAAGCCAAAGCGGCGTGCTATGATAAGCCTTTGTTTACTTTCTCAATGAAGACAGCCATGAAAACCAGCCCTTCCCCTTCACCTGAAACCAAGCAAGACGCGCTAGCCATCGCAAAAGCGACGCAAAAGCCGGGACAGACCAAAGAGCAAACCAAACTTATTGCTCAAGGGATCGAGAAAGGCATCGCATTGTATAAAAAACAGCAAAAAGAGAAAGCTCGCCAAGCGGATAAGGCTCGTAAGAAAAATCAGAAAGCCAAAACCGCGCCGACACAGGAAGTGGCGCTTTCCCCTGAACCACAATCGGTTCCTTCTCGCTCAAAGATCAACACTTGGCTCCCTTGGGGGCTACTTATCATCAGTTGGATAGGATTTATTGCTTATGTCGTTAGCCAATAAACATCGCACTTTACTTAACTATTGCGCGCTCACCTTTTGCGGACTTGCATTGGTAGGGTGCGCGTCACCGAGCATGAACCTCAACCCTGCGGCGCAGCACGTTCATCTTCGCCAAGATGCCACCTTTGATCCTTTGCGATGTCAGTTCCTTGGTGAAGTGACCGGCAGTGAAGGCCATTGGTACAGCTACTGGTTCTTTGCCAACGATGTGATGATCCAAGGTGCAACCAATGACATCAAAAACCGTGCTCACGCACTAGGCGCAAACACGGTGTATATGGTTTCTCCGCAAGATTTCGTGACCTCATTTACACTCATGGGCAACGCCTATTTGTGTCCGTAAACGAGTACCTAGTATGAGCGGTGCCCCGAGCGGGTTCCACTCACTGGCTAAGCTTTAAAGCCCAAACTGGCCGCGATGTCTGAGCGGCGCTCAATCACCCACTGGCTGTCAAACGGCCCCCAGTCTGAAAGCTGGTAATAGCCGTCATTATGACGGCGTCCATCTTGGACAAACATCAATTCAATACCGATACCGGGCAACGCTTTGATCACATCTTGTATGGTGCGGCGTGGCCACCCCGTCTGTTCAATCAACTTGGGGACATTGGGCCTTTCTAAATTTTCAACGAGCAGTGCAAGATACAGGCGTCTTGCAAACACAGGACTCAACTCCATTGATAACCTCCTAAAGATTTCTATGGTCATTATTTCTGTTTTGCCTGGCGATGTGTTGCGTTTGATCAATAACTCGACAATCGAAATTCGTTGCAACACATTTTTTTTGCTCAATGAAATATATCGATCACACTTTTGTCTCGTTGCTCAGTTCCTGCTACGATGCGAAAACAATAAAAACAGTCATAAAAAGGTAAGTCATGACCATCACTATGTACGGAATTCCTAACTGCGATACGATCAAAAAAGCCAAAAAATGGTTGGAACAACAAGGCATTGAGTACCAATTTCATGACTATCGCAAACAAGGCATAGAAACGGAGCTCGTCGAGCGCTTTTGCCAACAGCTTGACTGGCAGCAAGTGCTCAACAAACGCGGCACCACATACCGCCAACTCAGCGATGAGCAAAAAGTCACTTTAGACAAAGAAACGGCCGTGTCGCTGCTCGTTGAGATGCCAGCGATGATCAAACGTCCGATTCTCGATGTCGACGGTACGCTCCACCTTGGTTTCAAAGCAGACCAGTACACAGCGATTTTTTCGTAGAATCCCTCATATTGCATCACCCACATTGTATTGAAATGAATAATTAAGGAACTCAAGGATGACAGATAGCCCAACATTGGCTCTCGCAAAAGATTTAATTAGCCGCCAGTCGGTGACCCCAGAAGATGCCGGCTGCCAAGATGTAATGATTGAACGCTTAAAAGCCTTGGGGTTTGACATCGAAGTAATGGTATTTGAAGACACCACTAACTTCTGGGCAAGACGAGGAACTGATGCGCCGCTGTTTGCCTTTGCAGGCCACACCGACGTCGTGCCTGCGGGTAAGATAGAACAGTGGCAGACGCCCCCTTTTGAGCCGACCATCAAAGATGGCGTCTTATTTGGTCGCGGTGCAGCGGACATGAAAGGCTCACTGGCCAGTATGATTGTAGCAGTGGAGCAGTTTATTACTGAGCATCCTGATCATAAGGGGTCGATTGGTTTTTTGATTACCTCTGACGAAGAAGGCCCCTTCATCAATGGCACAGTGCGCGTGGTTGAAACCTTAATGGCACGCAATGAGCGCATTGATATGTGTATCGTTGGCGAACCATCCAGCACAGACATCGTTGGCGACGTAGTGAAAAATGGTCGTCGTGGCTCCATCACCGGCGATTTGACCGTTAAAGGTATTCAAGGCCACGTTGCCTACCCGCATCTTGCCAAAAACCCAGTGCATGAGTCGCTGCTCGCCATTCATGAACTGGCCACGACAGAGTGGGACCAAGGGAACGATTATTTCCCACCCACCAGCTTTCAGATCCCCAATGTGCACGCAGGTACCGGAGCTTCTAACGTCATCCCGGGGGAGTTCAACGTTCAGTTTAACTTGCGTTTTAGTACCGAGCTCAATAACGACACCATCGTCAAACGCGTCCACGACACATTAGACAAGCACCAACTCGACTACGATCTGAAATGGACATTCAATGGTGACCCGTTCCTAACCGATACCGGTGCGCTACTTGACGCTGTTGTGGATGCGGTGGATGCGGTCAACCAAACGAAACCGCAACTCCTCACGACTGGCGGCACCTCAGACGGCCGATTTATTGCCCGAATGGGAGGGCAAGTGGTTGAGCTTGGTCCGGTCAACGCAACCATCCACAAAGTGAACGAGTGTGTAAAAGTCGATGATCTTGAAAAGCTGACATTGATGTACCAGAAAACGCTCGAAAATCTGTTGGTGTAGTCATGACGCCCTCGCAACTGACCGGCAAAGCCTCCGATCACCTGGAAGAGGTGTTGGTGGGAGAAAAAGCGTTTCTGGTGCACCCGAACGCCACACACGCCTTGCTGAAGTTAAGAAAAGCGGCGCTTGAGGCTGGATTTGACCTGTGCGTTGCGAGCGGTTTTCGGGATTATGATCGGCAAAAAGCGATTTGGAATCGAAAAATGAGCGGAGAGGCTGCCGTGCTCGACAGCCACAGCCGTCCGCTCGACGCTCAATCGCTCACCATTGCAGAGCGCATCCATATCATCATGCGCTGGTCAGCGGTGCCAGGCGCGAGCCGCCATCATTGGGGTACGGATTTCGACGTGTATGCACGTAACTTACTTCCTCGGCATACTTCTCTAAAACTGGAACCTTGGGAATATCACACCGGTCACCAGCAACCTTTCTATCTGTGGCTTAGTCACACCCTGCAGGACTACGGTTTTTTCTTCCCCTATCACACCGATCGTGGCGGTGTCGCTCCCGAGCCTTGGCACATCAGTCACCGCGCGACTGCAGATGCTTGCCTTAGCCACCTCACCCCAGCCTTGCTGACTGAGCAGTGGCACGATCCCGAGCTACTGGGAAAAGAGTACCTGATCTCAAACGTCGATACGCTGTATACTCAGTTTATCACCAATATTAGCGCGTAGGCTTGCAATGGAACTGTTCACTAACCCTTGGTTTATCATCATTCTGGTCGTCTGTTTTATGGTCGGCAACATCGCGGCACTGCGCTATGTCTCCTACTTGAAACTCAAACCGACTAGCAAAACGCAGCAAACAGACGCAGAGCAAGAGCGCCGCAACGATGAAGCGCTACTCAAAGAGCTACTCGAAGAAAGCGAGAAAAGCACGCCAGAGGTCAGCGACCCAATGACCAATAATAGTGCCAGTAGCAGCACCACTCACCCGCAGAACAAAGACTAAGTTGCCTCCCTAATTCTGAACATCTCCAATTCAGATCATCTCCTATTCAGAGCATTACGCGGAGCCACCTCCGCGTATCAGCCAACTCGGTTTAGCCCGGCGATCTATTTGATATGATCCCACGACATGTTTGAGACCAATCGGCACTCGTCGCATTTAAAATGAAACACGTCATGAAGCGGCTCGTCTAAGCGCCAGTCGCCACCACACTTGGGGCATAACCTAGCCTGCTCGGTCGTGAGGCTCTCGCCTCCGACGCGATACTGATAGTAGTATGTGGGAATTTGCGTGATGTACTCAATCCGGCCGCGCAAATCCCAGCCACGTTTGAATAACACGCTGTCCACGTCACCAATCTCATGCAAGGCCGCATGCTCGGCGCGGCACGCACCGGCCATTTGCAGCTCATCGCACGCTTGCCATTCCGTCTGCCATTTGATCACCGCTTTATGATCGCCATTGAGTGTTGGGCCATTGCGATATAAAGGGATAGGCAGCAAGGTATCGCCACTACGAAGCGGCGAGCAAGTATGCACATACGTGGTGTAGAGCACCTGCCAGCTTGGTGTACTGTCATCGGCGGCCTCTTCCGAGTTCATATCTCGGCCCAACAGACGCATTTTGGGGGCCAGCAGCGCCGCCTCAGCTAGGCGCTTGAGACACACTTTGACAAAGTCGGAGTGGTGTCTTGGGTGTAAGCTCTCTTTCTCAGGGCAGACGACACGGACAAAAAACTCGCCATCACCCATCACGATAGGGAACTCTCTGCCGAGCACCTGACCGTTGTAACGTAGCGCATCCATCAAACCGTTAATGGCTTTGTCGACCGCACTGATGGTGGTGTTATCAAAGCACTCAAACTGTAACTCAACCACGTACATCGCTTGATACCACCGGCTCTAACTGGGAAAGAAATTCATCAATACTTGGCGCGAGGACGTCTCGCTTTGCCGTGCCGAGGCGCTCAAGAATCACGTTCCCCGTCAAATTGCAGATCGAGACCACATCGAGCTCCGCCTCTGTCGCTCCGATAAACACCGTAGGTTTGAGTTTTAAACGACGCTGGGTAACCAAATGCCCCAGAATGTTCTCTTGCAGGCGCTCAAAGTCGTCATCACTCCACACTTGCAAGAGCGTCAAGTCATTGCCTTGCCAGGTCACGTCCATATCGGCGCTGTATTGAGTGCCGTAAAAGATTTTGATGTCATCGTGAAGGGTCAGCTCAATCGCTTGTTCAACGTTGGAAAAATCCGCTTGACGCTCTCTCGGCTGAGCTTGCCACCAGACTGTGTCCTCATCCTTGTGTACAACACAGGGTGAGACCAAGTCCGCCAACTCTGCGCTTTTCGGCAAATGACCTTGACGGTCAAGGTAGGCTTGGCGGTAGCGGTCACTCAACGAGAGTAACGCCTCAGCTGCGATATCTTGCATTCAAATCTCCAACATCAATGTTCGCTTTTAGGGGCGGGATTGCGTAAAATTCTCGCCATTCTAATGGAAAATGAACAAAAGTATGAGCAAATATTCTGATGCCAAAGAGCTGGCTGGCCTAACCCTTGGACAACAAACCGACTACGCCAACCAGTACGACCCAAGCTTGCTTCAACCGGTCCCGCGCAGCCTCAACCGCGACGATCTTCAGCTGGGTGACACCTTGCCATTTATGGGCTGCGATCTTTGGACTTTGTATGAGCTCTCATGGCTAAACAGTAAAGGGCTGCCTCAAGTTGCGATTGGTGACGTCGCCATCCCTGCTACTAGCGCCAACTTGATTGAGTCGAAGTCGTTCAAGCTTTACCTTAACAGCCTTAACCAATCCCGCTTCGACAGTTGGGATGAGGTCGAACGCACGTTGACCCGCGATCTCTCGGCCTGCGCAGGTGAAACCGTGTCCGTCACCCTGCACAGCGTTGAGGACTATACCGACAGCGTGATTGTGACTATGAATGGCGACTGTATCGATCACCAAGACATCGAAATTACCCACTACGACTTTGATGCGAACCTGCTGGAAAATGCCACGCTAGCGGAAGACGTGGAAGAGAGCCTCCACAGCCATCTATTGAAATCGAACTGCTTGATCACCAATCAACCTGATTGGGGCAGCGTCGAGATTCAGTACCAGGGCAAGCAAATCGATCGCGAAGCGCTGCTGCGTTACCTTGTCTCTTTCCGTGAGCACAATGAGTTTCACGAGCAGTGTGTGGAACGAATCTTTACCGACATCATGACCTACTGCCAACCAGAGAAGCTCACGGTTTATGCCCGTTACACGCGCCGTGGTGGTCTTGATATCAACCCATATCGCTCAAATCAATACCCAGAACCGTTGCACAACCAACGCATGGCGCGCCAATAACATTCGTTCCTCTTAATTTGGTCAACAAGGATAGCTACCACCATGATTTCACTTCGCTGGCGCTCGATTGTCTTTGCGTTTGTTTTGCTGATTTCTCGCCCGTTATGGGCCAACACGATCTATTCATCCGCCGTGTTGAACGAGGCCAGCGGCGTGGTGGATGTCGTGCCAGCGCAAGCTCGTCAGTTGGTGCAAAATTTCTTAGAGCAGCGTGATTTAATTGGTCAGACGGAGCAAAGCCCGAACGCTTTATCGCGTGACGATTCTGAGAGCCGCACTCGCTCTCCAGGCAGCACCATTGACGCTCTGCGTATTCTGTCAAAAGCCGAATACAATCTGCACAACCCACGAAACGCGCTCCTGCACCTTGAACAAGCGGAAGAATTAGCGGCGAAATACCAGCTCCCCTATCTGCTGCTTGACGTGCGTATTGATGAAATTCAACTGCGTTGGCAAATCAGCGCTGATGGCGCCGCCGCCCGTGAAGGGCTCGAGCTGGTCGAGCAAGAAATCAGTCAAATCGCCAATCCACAGCAATTTGCGCGCGGATTGCAATACCGCACTGCCATGTTGCGCGCTGCGATAGCGTCACAGGAAGGGCAATTGGATCTCGCCAATCAACTCTACCTGCAAAGTAAAGAGTATGTGGACAACTCCAATTCTGACCGCACGTTTATCCGCTTTCACACCACCTATGGCCAGCACTTACTCGCGCATAAACAGTACAACCAAGCGCTCTCCGAGCTTCTTGCCAGTTATTGGAAAGCGATTGAAGTAGACTCAGGGCAACAATTGGCAGAGGTCAACCAAGTGCTGGGACAACTCTTTTTTGAGCGCCGAGTGCTGGATAAAGCGGCGGACCACCTCTCCCAAGCAGCGGATTTTTATGACAACTTTGACTCATCCCCTCGATTAGCCCCCTTGCTCAAACGTATGGGCGATATCTACTACCAGCAAGGGAAATATAACTTGGCGTTAGTGCACTACTTCAACGCCATGGACCATGAGAAGATGCGCACCAATATCGAAAGTGTCATCGACATTCGTCTCTCGCTCGCGACCACTTACCTAAATTTGGTCAACTACCCACTGGCAGAGCAATATTTAGAGCGCGCGCAAGATCTGTTGCAGTACACAGATACCCCACGTCTAAAGGCACACGCTCTGTTGCTTGAAGCCGGTTTGGCTCGCCATCAAAAGCTCGCAAAAGTGGTGTTGGATCGCGCCTTCAAAGCGCTCGCTATCGGTGAATCGCTTAATGACATCACCATCCGTAAACACGCGTTCCAACTGCTCTACTACGGCTATGAACTGAGTGGGGAATACAAAGAAGCGTTGGAGTTTCTTAAACAATTTAACTCCCTATCCATTATTGAGCAGCAGCAACTCGACATCATCAGCGAAGATGCGTTTCGCCAGCAAAAAGAGTTCGTTGAGCAATCGCTTCATCTAGCGGGCCAAAAAGAAGAGCTGATTGAAACCCACGCCGAGTACCTCAAATTTCAGAAAATCACCGTGACGCTGTTTGTGGTGTGCGCTCTGCTGTTTATCTTCTTAATACGTCGAGGGCATGTCATCAATGTTCAACGTGAGGAGTTGGATCTGCTCAACGAGCTGATCTACACCCATTCACGTTCTGGCTTGAAAAACCTACGTATGTTGAACGCGAAACTACCGGCGTCATTGGAAGAGAGCAGCCACAAATTTGAGAAATGGCATGTTGGCGAGCTGATTCATGAGCCACTCAATGACCGCCTGCGCTTCGTAATGATTGATGTCCCCTTCCTGCGTAACATGTATTTGCAACACGGCTACGCAGAGGGGTTAAAACTGGAAAAAGCCTTTGGTGATTATCTGCACAGCCGTATTGAATCTCCAGCGCGTATATATCACTTTTCCGATGCCAACCTCCTCTACATTGAGCCAGCCAGCGAAGAGAACCGAGATCCTGAGCGACTGTTTGAACGCATTCAGCAGTGGATCTGTGAGTTTGAACCTCAACGCTCGCTTAACCGCATCGTACGAATTGGCATGGCGGATTACCCCTTCCTACCAAGGGCTTATACGGCCGTGAATGATAAAGAGTTGATTGATGTGTTGTTGATGTCCACCAGCACGGCGCGTACCTTAAGTATGAAAGAACACAGTAGTCAGTGGGTTTACCTCAAGGCGATTGAGAATGCCCCGGCGGCGAGCCTTGCAACTGGTAACATACGTAAAGCGTGTAAACATTCCATTAATCAAGGGTTAATAAAGGTCCATTCATCGTTCAAGAATGAGGACAGTATCAAAAAACTATTAAAAGATGAGTAAAACCTGGGCAAACGACGTCGGTATGTCGTGACGGGCGGATTTATTTTGATATTATCGTTAGATTCGTTATTAAGGTTAGGGTTTTCCTATCCGTCTTAAGTTTAGATTTTCATGGGCGTTCTTGAGCAAGATCTTCAGTCACAGCTGTACAATCTGAAATCTCAATTGGAACAAGTCCGATTGAATCACAGAGATACCTCGTTCAAGTTTCAACGAGAACAAAAGGTATTGAAGCGAATCGTCGCGTCCCTAAGTAGCGCCTATACTTATGAGAACCCTAGGCTTCAAGATGGCTTGATAGAACTGCGTCGAGCCTTAGAACAGCAGCAAGATGTCACTACCATGATACCGAAGCTCGCCGTTCTTGAACGCCTGCTTAAACAGCAGAGCATAGCGATGGACAAACAGAGCGACAATTTAGACTCGAAAATCAAAGCGAGCGGTGAAACCCTGCTACGCTTGACGGGTTTGCCTGCCAAAATTAAGCGTGATCTACGCGATTTACTCAGTTATTCCAACGGCATTGAGCGGCCAAAAGCAGAACAAGCTTTGACTCTACTTGGCCTCTACGAACGCTCCATCAAAATCATTACTTCCAACCCTGACACTTCCATCAATCAAATTGCCAACAGCTCGGATCGCGAACTGCTTTTGCGCCTTTCGGATGAGCTGCAACACCTCATCACTGAATTGGATTTTGAAGGTGAGTCAGGGGATCTCTTAGCGGATATCCGTGCCAAACTGCTGATTGGTGTCTCTTCACATGTACTGCTTGAGCTCACCTTACAAACGCTCAAGCTGGTCATCGAAGGCACCAAGTATGAACGTAAAACCTCTGAGCAGTTTTTAGAGCAAGTGAACGCTTCGTTGGCGACGACACTCAAAAGTAGCGCGCAAAATACGCAGCAGTCAGAAAGCTACTTTGAGCAGCGCAAAGAGA
This sequence comes from Vibrio sp. R15-SG3-ISO1A, assembly GCF_059833955.1. NCBI lineage: Bacteria > Pseudomonadati > Pseudomonadota > Gammaproteobacteria > Vibrionales > Vibrionaceae > Vibrio > Vibrio sp. R15-SG3-ISO1A. The sequence goes on along the minus strand of NZ_JCBDGH010000057.1, from coordinate 122,371 downwards.
TGAACATCGAGCTCTCCGAGTTACTGGGCAGCACTCAATCTAAGGTCAACAACGCGCAGTCGCTCGATGATCTCAAGCAAGATCTCAATCCACTGTTGAGTCAGCTCAATGCATTAACCGAACGGTTACACTTAGCGGAGCAGCGTGAGCAAGCCCTCATCGAGCGGATGGAATATGGCAATAATCAGTTGGAAGCGCTGTTCGAAGTGACACAAGATTACCGTCGTCGACTTGAAGATCAAGCGCAGCGCATGTTGCTTGACCCACTGACCAAGGTCTACAACCGCACCGCCTTTAACGATCGTTTAGAGCTTGAATATCGCCGCTGGATTCGCGCGCAACATAATCTTCGCGTGGTGATGTTTGATATTGATGGTTTTAAAGTCATCAATGACAGCTTTGGGTATTCTGCGGGCGACAAAGCACTCAAGATCATTGCACGCACCATTAAGAGCCAGTTGAATAGCACTGATACGGTCGCCCGTTTCTCAGGCGAAGAGTTCATCATTTTACTGCCTGAATCCGATGACAACGCCAGCTTTAAGCTCATCCAAACTGTTCAGTCTCAGGTCTCGAAGCTGCCATTCAAATTCCGCGACCAAAACCTCTCCATCACCTTGTCGGCAGCCAGTACCTCCTTCAAAGAGTCCGATACCCCAGAAGAAGTGCTCGAACGCCTAAACCTTTCACTGAAAGAAGCGAAATCCGTCGGCAAAAGCCAACTGGTTTGGAAATAACCCTCCCTTCATTTCTCAGCTTGATATAAACATATCAAATACTTAGCCTTTATTATCTGTTAAAGCATGCTAAGCTAGTAGTAACTCAGTTATTCACTCCCTCTCCATTTTCCACTGAGCACTAACAATAATAAATCACCGCATGAAACAATTCTGGTTAAGGAGACTTCATGATCACACATATCAGCCCAGCCGGTAGTATGGACTTACTGTCTCAACTTGAAGTTGAGCGCCTTAAAAAAACGGCCTCGAGTGATCTCTACCAACTGTATCGCAACTGCACGCTGGCGGTGCTTAACTCCGGCAGCCACACGGACAACTCAAAAGAGCTACTCGACAAATACAAATCCTTTGATGTCAATGTTTTACGCCGTGAGCGAGGCATCAAACTCGAACTCATCAATGCACCAGAGCACGCCTTTGTTGACGGGGAAATCATCAAAGGTATTCAGGAGCATCTCTTCTCTGTGCTGCGCGACATTGTCTATGTCAACATGCACTTAGCGGACAATCAACGTCTAAACCTGACCAATGCCAGCCACATTACCAACTTGGTGTTTGGCATTTTGCGTAACGCCGGAGCCCTAATCCCTGGGCTTGAGCCTAACTTAGTCGTCTGTTGGGGCGGCCATTCTATCAATGCGACGGAGTACCAGTACACGCGCGAAGTGGGTAATGAGCTGGGTCTGCGTGAAATGAACATCTGTACCGGCTGTGGTCCTGGTGCGATGGAAGGCCCAATGAAGGGGGCTGCGATCGGTCATGCCAAACAGCGCTACTACGAGCAGCGTTATCTTGGCCTCACTGAGCCATCGATCATTGCTGCTGAGCCGCCAAACCCGATCGTCAATGAACTGGTCATCATGCCGGACATTGAAAAGCGCCTCGAAGCCTTTGTGCGTATGGCGCACGGCATTGTGATTTTCCCCGGCGGCGCGGGCACAGCGGAAGAGCTGCTTTACGTGTTAGGCATTATGATGCACCCAGAAAACGCCGATCAGCCGCTGCCCATCGTACTGACCGGGCCAAAAGAGAGTGAAGAGTACTTCCGCTCCATTGACCAGTTTATCGGTGCCACGCTAGGTAAAGCTGCACAACAACACTACGAAATCGTGATTGATGATCCCGCGCGTGTGGCGCAAATCATGAAACATGGAATGAGTGAAGTGCGTGCTCATCGTAAAGAAACCGGCGATGCATACAGCTACAACTGGTCACTTAAAATTGAGCCTGAGTTCCAACTGCCCTTTGAACCGACCCACGACAACATGGCAAGTTTGGATTTGCACCTCAATCAACGACCTGAAAACCTCGCCGCTTCTCTGCGTCAAGCGTTCTCGGGTATTGTGGCGGGTAATGTTAAGGCAGAAGGTATTCGTGAGATTGAACGCCACGGCCCGTTCGAACTCGATGGCGATAGTGAGCTGATGAAAAAGATGGACAGACTATTAAAAGACTTTGTCAGCCAAGACCGGATGAAACTGCCCGGAGGCAGTGCCTACGAACCGTGCTATCGGATTAAGACCGCCTAGCAATCTATCACTCAATCATTACAATAAGGGCCTTAGAGCCCTTATTTTATGCCGTTTTGGTAACGCTGTTATGTCTATACACCTTGTGATCATCGATGCCCTCAATTTGATTCGCCGAGTCCACTCAGCGCAGCCTGATGCGTCAGACATCGCACGTACCGCTCAAACCACCTCGCGCACTTTAAGTCGCATCATCAACGAAAGCCAACCCACCCACATCATTGCGGTGTTTGATCATCACCTGCAAGAGCGAGGCTGGCGCGCCGAACTGTTACCTGAATACAAACAAAACCGCAAACCGATGCCCGAACCACTGCAAGAGGGCCTAGAGAGCATTCAAGAAGCATGGTGGCAATTGGGGGTGGATTCGCTGTTATCTGAAGGGGATGAAGCGGACGATTTGGTCGCTACACTGGCGATGAAGGTCGCGAGTCACGGAGAAAAAGTGACCATCATTTCCACCGATAAAGGCTATTGCCAATTGCTCTCTCCCACCTTGCAAATTCGCGACTATTTTCAGCATCGTTGGTTGGATGCGCCATTTATCGAACAAGAATTTGGTGTCAAACCCGAGCAATTGGCCGACTACTGGGGATTGGCTGGCATTAGCTCAAGCCAAGTGACTGGGGTTCCGGGCATTGGCCCGAAAGCCGCCAAAGAGATCCTGACCCAATTTGCCAACATCGATGAGGCCTACGCCAGCGAGAGTTTAGCGCCCAAATATCGTAAAAAATTGGACGAGCATATTGAGCAAGCCAAACTGTGCCGCCAAGTTGCCGCGCTGAAAACCGATATCGAGCTTGGATTCAACTTACAAGATTTGCGCTATTCACCGCCCGAACAAGGATAAAAAAACAGCCCTGACGATGCAGGGCTGTAACTTGACCTTTATCGGTTAGCTTAGTGCGGCGAGATGTTCGATAAACACTGGACGTGCACGGTGATCTCTTCTCGATCATGATACAAGTGCTTCGCTTGCAGCTTGAATTTTACCTTGTTTTCAATCAAGAAAATCTTCAAGTTTTCAATATCTTCCAACACTTCATCGTAACGCCCTTTCATCGGCAGCTTTAAATTGAAGATCGCCTCTTTCGCCCAGCCACTGATGATCCATTCACCCATCAATTGCGCCACGCGTGACGGTTTTTCAATCATGTCACACACGAGCCAAGTGACGTTCTTACGTGCGGGTTCGAACTTAAAACCATCTTCTTGATGGTGTTTCACCTGCCCCGTTTCCATCAAGCTGTCCGCCATCATACCGTTATCAACCGCATGGACAAACATCGAACGCTTGACCAGTTGATAGGTCCAACCGCCCGGACACGCTCCTAAGTCCACACCCCACATGCCAGAGGCAAGACGCTCGTCCCACTCTTCTCTTGGGATAAAGACATGAAACGCTTCTTCAAGCTTCAACGTCGAACGACTAGGCGCATCAGCAGGGAACTTAAGACGCGGGATGCCCATAAAGAATTGGGAGTTGTTGCTAGGTAACGAGTAGCCAACAAAACAGTGCCCTGGCGCCACAAAGCAGAGGTGCAAGACTGGCTTCTTCGGGCTCTCTCTATCAAAAAGAATGCCTTTGCCGCGCATCGCTTGGCGCATCGGTACGGTAAATTTTCGGCAGAACTTGAGTAGCTCTTTGGCCTCATTGGTGTCTGGCGTCTCAATTCGGATATCGCCGCAACGAGGAAAATCTTCGACCTCAGCCATAGATTGTAAAATCGGCGTGATGCGATCTTCACGAGGCAGTTCGTCAATCTCTACCGCCACCGCAAACATCTGACGGGCAAAAATGAGCGACTTAAAGTCGAGCTCTTTGACCAACTTCTCGGCATCGCCCTCTTGATAGCATTCAAACAGCACGTATCCCGAATTCTTTTTCAGGCGAGGGAAACCATACACTTCCAACTGGGTGGCGCGATCTTGAATTTCTCCGGCACACTCTTTCTCAAACCCAGAACGGCAATAGAGCATTAACTGTTTCACTGATTCACCTCGTTACTTTGCAGTGCGGCGACAACAAACAGCGCCCAACCAATCAGAAACATCACTCCACCGAACGGAGTGATCGGGCCAAACCATTTGATGCCCGTGATCGCGAGTGCGTATAAGCTGCCGCTAAAACAAAAGATGCCGATGATAAAGCAAATTGCCGCACGTGCGAAATTTTTTTCTCCGGCGGAAAATGACGTCAACCGAAGGAAAAGCGCGCAGAGCATGATCGCGATAGCGTGGAGGAACTGATAATGGACGCCGGTTTGGAACACCTCCAGCAGATAAGGCGGCAGCATGGCTTTTAAACCATGAGCAGCAAAGGCGCCTAACGCGACGCCAAGACCGGCAAACGAGCCCCCCAAGGCAAGTAAGTGGTTACTTTTCACTGTAGACTCCTTGAATAAACTCGGCCAACTTCTCGACCGCTAAGGCGATATTCCTTTGCTCAGTATGCCCAGAGCGTTTGCGAGGTTTAAAGCTATGATCGCCATCTGGAATGAACACAAGCTCGGTACATGACGACAAAGAGAAATTCACGCACTCATCTTTTGAGCCGAACGCATCACGCTCACCTTGCAAAATCAAGGTGGGTTTGTGGATAGTGCTTAGGTGGTCGCCCTTAAAGTTCTCTGGCTTGCCCGGCGGATGAAAAGGAAACCCCAAACATGCCACCGCGCGCACCTTATCGTCATCAGCCAATAAACTCGCCATGCGTCCTCCCATCGACTTACCGCCGATCACCACAGGGGAAGCGGCATGTTGCTCAAGTACCTGTTGATAGGCTTCCAGTAACTTGGGCGCTCTGTCTGGCGGGCGGCGCTTGCCATCTTGTTCGCACTTTTCCATATAGGGAAAATTAAAACGAATCACTTGAATACCGTGACTCGCGAGCCCCTTGGCGACGGCATCCATGAACGCATGATCCATTCCCGCCCCCGCGCCATGAGCAAAAATAAACACAGGATCATGGCTGTGGCCGTCAATACGTCGATTATTCATCCAGCAATACCTCTTGTTCTTTGTGCGCCTTGGCCAGCATCCAATCACGGAAAGTGGCAATACGACCCATATCCGCCTGCTTCTCATGGCAGACCACATAAAAGGCGTTCTTGGAGACCAATACCTCATCGAATGGGGCAATTAAGCGTCCTGCCTCCAACTCTGGCTGGGCAAGCACGTTGTTACCCAAGGCGACCCCTTGGCCGTGAGCAGCCGCCTGCAGCACCATGGTTGAGTGGCTAAAGATGGGGCCATGGTTGACGTTGACGCCTTCAATGTCATGCTCTTTCGCAAACTGCTTCCAATCTTTGCGCGAGGTATCGTGAAGCAGAGTATGCTGCTTGAGGTCACTTAATGTTTCTAATGGTTTGTTACCTAAAAGTAACGACGGGGAACAAAGTGGGATTAAAAATTCTTGGTAAAGTTTGTCTGCTCGAAGCCCGGGCCAATTACCGCGCCCGTAGTAAATAGCCACATCGACATCATCGGTCAGAGACCCCTCATCCATATCAACGGCTTTAATACGCACGTCGATATCTGGCTCTTGCTGGTTAAAGTCCGCCAGTCTTGGAACAAGCCATTGGATCGCAAAGCTCGGCGGTAAGCTGATAGTTAGGGCACCTTTCTCACTTTTTTCCAGAACTTTATCTGTCGCTTCGGCCAGTGAAGAGAAGATATCTTTGATATCAAGGAAATAACTTTGACCTTCCTCGGTGAGCAGTAACGAGCGATTTCGGCGACGAAACAGTTTCAAGCCGAGAAACTCTTCCAGCGCTTTAATCTGGTGGCTCACTGCCGCTTGAGTCACAAACAACTCTTCGGCAGCACGGGTAAAGCTCAAATGACGTGCGGCGGCCTCGAACACTTTTAATGAGTTCAAAGGGGGCAATCTTCTGGACATTAGGGTCGCCTCTATATGGATTAGTTTTTTTAATCTGAAACATTATAAATTGTCCATTGCCTGACGACTAGAGAAATTCTATATTTCTCACCGCACCAAGAGCCTGAACGGCTTGATATTTCGGTATCAATTGGCTTCTTGTTGCGATGTTGTGTTTGCAAACTCGAATTTCGAGTTCGGTAGTATTCTACCCGCTTTGATAACTATCAAAGCGCATACTTCCTGTATTTATTTTGACCTGTCTGTCAAATTTTTTAGCACCGCCTTATGGCGGTGTTTTTTTATGCCCTGTATTCGTGTTCTTCAGACAATAACGGCTTAACGCTTCCTTATCTGCTCACTTACCCAGTCAAACGAAAACGCGCAGCGTGAGACAACTCAGGCTGCGCGTTTATAGGGGTTAAAAAACCACTATGGGCGATAGACTTTGATGTTACTAAAGCCTTGCTCTTGCAGGTATAGCGCTTGTAAGCGACTCATCACCCCACGCTCACAGTAAAGCAGATACGTGTGAGACTGATCGAGATCGCCAAATTGCGTGGCTAGCTTGTAGAACGGGATGTGCTTAACCTCGACACCCTCTATTTCTAATGGCTTATCGTCTTCCTCTTCTGGACTACGAATATCCAAAACCACTGCGTGCTCTTCCACCGCTTGAACTTGCTCAACTTCAGGCGCCGCTTGCTCTGTCTCTTTCGCAATATCTCGGATATCCATTTGACGCGCTTCGCGCACCACTTGCTCAAGAATATCAAAGTTGAAGTTGGCCTCTTCCGCTTCTAGCTTGCCTTTCACCGCTTTGACGGTTGGCTTTTTAGAGATCACCCCACAATATTCTGGCATGGTCTTAGCGAAATCTTCGGTGCCGATGTTACGCGCTAGGTTGATGATGTCTTCTTTGTCCCAGTTGATCAGCGGACGAAGAATCAAGGTATCGGTCACGCCGTCAATATGACGCAGGTTGGTTAAGGTTTGGCTTGATACTTGGCCAAGCGCCTCACCTGTGACCAAGGCCTGAATACCAAACTTCTCAGCAATCATACCGGCTGCGCGCATAAACATACGCTTTAGCACCACGCCCATTTGACCATCGTCGATCTTTTCCAAGATCTCTGCGACCACAGGTTCAAAATCGACCGAAATAAAGCGCACTTTGGCCGACGATCCGTATTTATTCCACAAGTAGTAAGAGACTTGTTTAACGCCGATTTCATGCGCCGGACCGCCCAAATTAAAGAAGCAGTAATGCACTTTTGAGCCACGCTTGATGTGCAGGTAGCTAGAAACACCTGAGTCAAAACCACCTGAAATCAGACTCAGCACATCTTCTTGCGTCCCTAGTGGGAAGCCGCCCAAGCCTTTGTGGCGTGCGATGACTTGGTTAAGTTTGTCGCCTGCGACTTCAACCTTGACTGTCACATCTGGGTTTTGCAGCTTAACGCTGGCACTTTCCACCGCTTGGTTAAGGCCACCACCGACATAGCGTTCCAGCTCGATAGAGCTGAAATCATGCTTGCCACGACGCTTTGCGCGCACCACGAACGTCTTACCTTCAATGTTGGGGCGATTAAGTTCTAGCACTTGCTCGTAGATGTCGTGCAAGTCTTTAAACTCTGACTGCTTAACCTCTAAGACATGATGAATGCCCGGCGTGTGCGTCAACACTTCGATGGTTTCGTTGTAGTACTTATCAGACTCGGAGGTCACTTCGATGTGATCACGACGGTTAAATACCGCTACAGACTCCGTTCGGCTTTTGATAATGTTGCGAATATTACACTCTAGAATCTTGGTGAAGCGCTTGCGCACCGATTCACTTTTTACGAAGATTTCTGGATGGGGCTTAACGATAAATTTCATAGTTCACTTCACAAGTTCTGTTTCGCACATAAATAGAGGTTAGCCTTAACGCGTTGCGCTGGCTAAGGGCGCAGGATTATACACGAATGAGTGCGCATAAAAAAGACGAGCCATCGCTCGCCTTTTGACCATTCTCGATGACGCTAAGTTTCCGCCTCTCGAATCGCGCTTTTATCCTAACTGTTTTTGCCCTGACTACTTTTGCTTACTTTTGCTTTAGCTTAGTTGTCCAGTACAGGCACTTCATCGCTGAGCAGGGCTTCCCCTTGCAAAATGCTGATTTCAACTCGGCGATTGCGTGAGCGCTGCGCTTCGGTGTCATTGGGTCCGAGCGGCTGAGTATCCGCCATACCACGCACTTCTAAACGGCTATGGTCAAACCCTCTCACACGCTCCATTTCCTGTGCTACTGATACCGCACGCTGAGCGGAGAGATCCCAGTTCGAGCGGTAGAGCTCCGAATCCAACCTTTGGTTGTCCGTATGGCCAGAGACGCGCACCACACCAGGAATGTCTTTAACAAGATCCGCTATCTGGCGCACTAAAGGACGGAACTTAGGCTGCAAGAAGGCAGAACCTTCAGGGAAGGCACCTTTTTCACGAATTCGGATATCGATTTGTTGGCCAAGATTTTCTAACTCAATCGCCCCTTGCTCAATTTCACGTTCTAGCGCTTTCTTGATGCTTTCCATCAAGGTTTCAAGCTCTTGCGACTTCTCTGCCGATTGCTGTTGTTCGTTGTCTGATTCAGAGTTCTGGTTGTCTTGCGTTGACGTGTCGGGTGATTTACCGCCAGTCAGCTTACCTTTGTCACGTTGGGTTCCCCCGGCGCGATCGGACTCGCCTTCATGAAACTCCAGCGTTTGCTGAGTGATGTCGATGGTTTGCTGCATGATGACGTCAATCGGCGTTGGTTCAGGTCGACCTGGTCTGAACTCTTGAGCAATGATACTGGTCCCCTTCGGGATGTCTTTCACTTCCAAGCGGTTTTGCACACCAAACGCAAACTTCATTGATCCCGCAATCTGTTTGAACTTCAGTACGTCCATTTCAGAGAATGACAACAGCAGTACGAAGAAACACATGAGCAGCGACATCAAGTCGGCAAACGTCCCCATCCACAAGGGCAGACCAGGTGGCGGACATTTGCAATCGTTCTCGTCGTCCATCTTTATTCCTTACTCGTTATCGACGTCAAGGGCACGCTTACCTTCATTGAGGTAATTTTTCAGATAGCTGTCGATAACACGAGGGTTTTGACCGTCTTGAATAGCCAGTACGCCATCCATGATCAAGCGACGGTTTAACTTCTCTTGCTCTCGGCGCAGGGAAAGTTTGTCGGCAATTGGGAAGAACACCATGTTAGACAAGATCGCACCGTACAACGTTGTCAACAACGCCACCGCCATAGCAGGACCGATTGCTTTAGGATCGTCCATGTTCGACAGCATCGCCACCAGACCGACCAAGGTACCAATCATGCCCATCGCCGGCGCTACGTCACCAAAGGCGCGAAATACGCTGGTACCGAATTCATGTCGTTCGTCCGTCAAGGAGATGTCTTTTTGTAACGCGGCGCGCACGACATCAGCGTCATGACCGTCGACCAATAAGTCGATGCCCTTTTGCATGAAACTGTTGGTGATTTCCATCTCTTCGAGTGCAAGGAAGCCACCTTTACGAGCAGCGTCAGCCATTTCAACCACTTTAGCGATGAGATCTTCTGGCTCGTCTACCTTGAACATGAAGGCTTTACCAGCAATCTTCGCCGCGCCAAAGAATTGCCCCATGGTAAACTTCATCAGTACAACAAAGGTCGAACCGCCGACCACGATCAATATCGATGTGACATCGATAAACATCATGATGCTTCCGCCAAGTATCATTGCCATGATGACGAAGGCAAATCCGCCAAGCAATCCCAAAAGCGTTGCTAAATCCACAAAGCACTCCTCATGCTAACTCCAAGCTTCTACCAAATTATATCGGCAACATGTTCAGATCTTTAGTTTTTTATAAGTTTCGCGTCACAACATCCATCTTTGCTTGACCGGAGCCACCGCGCAAGCTCGATTTTTCTGACAAATTTACTCGGTTAAATTTGACCATCATTGGCGGCTAAGGTAACTTTCGTCCATCTTTACAAATGTAGAAAAGTTATGGCGAGCAAGAAACCCGAAAATATGACATTCGAGGCAACAATTGAAGAACTGGATACAATTGTTGCAAATTTAGAGAATGGCGATTTATCGCTCGACGACGCATTAAAGAAATTCGAACGCGGCATCACTCTTGCTCGTGCTGGTCAAGCTAAATTGAGCGATGCAGAACAACGTGTCAGCCTGCTACTTCGTAATGACGATGACGCGCCGCTCGTTGATTTTGATACCCAGCCTGAATAACGGTTTTAGAAGATTCTCCTATGATTGAGGCCTTAACCTCTCTTCAACAGCGCAATAACGCTCAGCTGCAAGCTTGGCTCGATCGCTACCCACACCAGCATCTTCCGCTACTGGAGGCCATGCGCTATGGCTTACTGCTCGGTGGAAAACGCGCGCGACCTTTTTTAGTGTACATCACCGGCCAGATGCTCGGATGTGAGTTGGAATCATTGGACACGCCCGCAGCGGCGGTGGAATGCATCCACGCTTATTCCTTGATTCATGACGACCTACCCGCGATGGATGACGATGAGCTTCGCCGTGGCCAACCGACTTGCCACATTAAGTTCGACGAAGCGACCGCTGTGCTCACGGGAGACGCATTGCAAACGCTCGCCTTTACCATTTTGGCGCAAGGCCCATTGCACCCTGAGGCCGAAAGTCTGCGTATAAAGATGGTACAGGAGTTAGCGAATGCCTCGGGCGCTAGTGGTATGTGTTTAGGTCAAGCGTTGGATTTAGCAGCGGAAAACCGCGCTGTGTCTCTTGAGGAGCTCGAAACCATCCATCGGAATAAGACGGGGGCACTGATGAAGTCTGCAATTCGTCTTGGCGCCCTCGCCGCCGGTGAACGAGGGGTCGAGGTACTGCCACATCTTGATCGTTACGCCGATGCCATTGGGCTGGCGTTTCAAGTCCAAGATGACATTTTGGACATCATCAGTGATACGCAAACGCTCGGCAAACCGCAAGGCTCAGACCAAGCGCTCAACAAAAGTACCTATCCCGCTTTGCTAGGATTAGAGGGAGCCATCAACAAAGCTCACACTCTGTTTAATGAGGCGCTTCAAGCATTGGAAGCGATCCCCTACAATACAGAATTACTGGAAGAGTTCGCCCGATATGTCATCGAGCGCAAGAACTAACACTATAAGCGCGCATAACTATGACTCTTGATATTTCAAAGTATCCGACACTTGCACTGGCTGACACGCCGCAGGAGCTACGCTCGCTGCCGAAAGATGTGCTGCCAGCGTTGTGTGACGAGCTACGCACCTACTTACTCAACTCGGTGAGCCAATCGAGTGGTCACCTTGCCTCCGGTCTTGGTACGGTGGAACTCACGGTCGCTTTACACTATGTCTACAATACGCCATTTGACAAGTTGATTTGGGACGTCGGTCATCAAGCTTACCCACACAAGATTCTAACGGGTCGCCGTGAGCAAATGCCGACTATTCGTCAAAAAGACGGTCTGCACCCCTTTCCTTGGCGTGAAGAGAGTGAGTATGACACCCTCTCTGTCGGACACTCATCCACATCGATCAGTGCCGCGCTCGGCATGGCGATCAGCGCTGGGCGTGAAGGGAAAGATCGTAAAGTCGTTAGTGTGATTGGTGATGGTGCCATCACCGCAGGTATGGCGTTTGAAGCGATGAACCACGCCGGTGACGTTCACCCTGACATGCTGGTGATCCTCAACGACAATGAAATGTCCATTTCAGAAAACGTTGGTGCACTTAACAACCATCTTGCGCAAGTGCTGTCTGGCAGCTTGTACACCTCGATTCGTGAGGGGGGCAAAAAAGTCCTCTCTGGCGTGCCGCCGATTAAAGAACTGGTTCGTCGTACCGAAGAGCATCTAAAAGGCATGGTGGTACCAGGGACTCTGTTTGAAGAGCTGGGCTTTAACTACATTGGTCCTGTTGACGGCCATGACGTTAATGAACTAGTGAAAACGCTGAAAAACATGCGTGAACTCAGTGGGCCGCAGTTTTTGCATATCATGACCAAAAAAGGCAAAGGTTATGAACCCGCAGAAAAAGATCCCATCGGTTATCACGGTGTGCCTAAATTTGATCCAAGCCACAGCTCGCTGCCAAAAAGCAGCGGCGGTAAGCCGACATTCTCAAAAATCTTCGGTGACTTCCTGTGTGACATGGCGGCCATCGACCCGAAATTGATGGCCATCACGCCAGCCATGCGCGAAGGCTCTGGTATGGTGCGCTTCTCTAAAGAGTTCCCCAAACAGTATTTCGACGTTGCGATCGCAGAGCAACACGCTGTGACCTTAGCAACGGGCATGGCGATTGCGGGCAATCACCCTATCGTCGCGATCTACTCGACCTTCTTGCAGCGCGGTTACGATCAACTGATTCATGACGTCGCGATCATGGATTTGCCCGTCATGTTTGCCATCGATCGCGCTGGTCTGGTGGGCGCTGACGGTCAGACCCACCAAGGGGCGTTTGACTTAAGCTTTATGCGTTGCATTCCGAATATGGTCATCATGGCGCCGAGTGATGAGAATGAATGCCGACAAATGCTTTACACCGGCCATCAGCATCAAGGTCCTAGTGCCGTTCGTTATCCGAGAGGCAGCGGCATGGGCGTTGAGATTGAAACCGAGTTCACGGCACTGGAGATCGGTAAAGGGCGAGTCGTTCGTCAATCTCGCCACTCTCAAGAGGGCCCGAGTGTCGCTATCTTGAGTTTTGGTACCTTCCTTGCGAACGCACTCGAGGCGGCTGAGGGCCTAGATGCCACAGTTGCTGACATGCGCTTTGTTAAACCGCTTGATGAAGCTCTGATTCGTGAACTGGCAGCGCAACACGATGTGCTGGTTACCATTGAAGAAAACGCGATTGCAGGCGGCGCAGGTGCAGGCGTGATTGAGTTCATGATGAAGAATAAGCTACTCAAACCTGTGCTTAACCTGGGTTTACCGGATGAGTTTATTGCTCAAGGTACACAAGAAGAGTTGCATCAAGAGCTTGGCCTAGATGCAAAGGGCATAGAGCGCGCGATTCGCGATTATCTTGCTTGCTAAGCGCGTACTTTACCATTTCACGCACTTGCCCTAACAATTCAAGTCATAAAAGAGCGCAGACCCAGTCTGCGCTCTTTGCGTTTGTGTTCTCATCAATCCGTTAAACGTTCGAGCGGCCAAGACATCGACGCCATGATCCTCAGCCAACACTCATCGACTGGCGCAACGATGGTGATGGGCTCTTGGGTATAAGGATGAACAAAACTCAACCGCGAGGCATGCAGCATCAACCTGTGTGCATCAAAGACGTCACGAAATAATCGATTATGCTTACCATCACCATGTGTAGTATCACCGACGATAGGGTGCCTCAGGTGGGCCATATGGCGTCTAAGCTGGTGCTTGCGACCGGTAAGAGGCTTTAACTCCATTAACGCGTAGCGAGACGTAGGGAACGGTCCTGTGGAATAAGGCACCTCCGCTGTTGCCAGTGGACGATAATCGGTAATGGCCTCTTGCGCTTCCTTTTCTTGGCTCGCGAACTTGTCGGCGATTTTATCCAACTCTAACTTAAGCGCGTAGTCGAGGCGAGCCGCCTCATGAATCCAACCGCGCACAACGGCATGGTACGTTTTCTCCATTTGATGTTCAGCGAACATCGGCATCGCCTCTGCTGCCACTTCACTGGACAACGCAAACATCAGCACGCCCGATGTGGGTCTATCTAAGCGATGAAGAGGAAATACATGCTGACCAATTTGATCGCGAAGCGTCTGCATCACAAATTGCGTTTCGTGCTTGTCTAGCCAACTGCGGTGCACCAACATACCCGCAGGCTTATTGACCGCGACAAAATACGCATCTTGGTAAAGAATCTCTAGCGGCATTGACACACCTCATCCACCTGTCTTATCAGTTCAAGCAACGGCTGATAGTCGCTGTTTGACTGCCAACACTGCTCAAAATAGGGCGCGATAGCAAAACCGCTCGGAAGAGGCTCACCGTTCTCGATCATCGCGGTCATTTTGTCGACAAAGATCCATTGAAGCCAAGCTTCAGGAGCAAGCTTATCCATCGCAAAGGGCTGTGCGCTCACAAGTTGTGGCTCATCAGGTCGAGTATGTTGCCAAAGTTGTAATGCTTGCAGTTGCGCTTGAATAGACGCAAACAAGGTGAGCAATTGTTGTTGCTGTGTCATAAACCTAAACGTGAAACCTTGAAATTAATGATAAGAGTACCATTTATAGAGGAAAGAAAGTTAGGACAATTCATCGATGGATACCATTCACTCACTCACTGACCTGCTGAAAAACAGCCATTGCGACTACCGTGTCTTCGATTTAGGCCGTCGCATCAGCGTCATTGATGCTCAGACATTTTCTGATGTGGAACAAGGACAGAAACCCTACCCTTACCCACTTCAACGTAAAGCACACCTCGCGATCGCCTATTGGAATGAACACAAGCAACCTTGGATTTGGTTTTTAAAATTCGAGTTGGATGAGCGTGGCTTGTTTCAACAAGCGGACATTGGCCAATTTATTAAATACGTCATCGAGGCGATGGGCTCACGCTTAAATCAAGAGATGAGTGAGGAGCAGCAACAGAAGCTATCCAACAACCCCTATACGTTCAAACCCAGCGATGACAAGATGGCGGTTTTCCATAGTCAAATTCGCGCCGAACTCGACCTTCCTTGTAGTCAGTACTATGAACACGCGCAACACTATTTCTCAGGTGGATTAGGCTTTGAACAGTGGCAGACTGTCGGACTTCAAGGGATCAGTGATATGTGCGCACGTCTAGGACGTGACCAAAATGGCGTGCATATACGTAAGTCCCTCACATCGCTGCCTAGCCAGCCCCTGTATGCTCTGCTTGGGGTGCTCGAACATACGTCCCCACTACCCAGCAAATTAGCCGAGCGACTCAGTGAAATGGCGCACAAGGAGATGGAGGCCAAAACGCCGGATCTGTTTTTGCTCTCCGCACTGACTCGCGCGTTATCGGGCAGTCACCATCAACTGAGTCACCGCTTGGTTGAAACCCTCTTAGCCTCGCCGCTGCTCAGTCATCAAGAAGTGCTCATCGCTATTGCTGGCCGCTGCTGGCACTGGCTGTCAGATCAAGACATCGCAGAGCAGTTCTTGCTGCGACTGGCGCAAACTGGTAATCAAACACTCTTTAATCAGCTGTTTGCCGATCTGGTGATGCTCCCTGAGCTGCGTATGGTCCTGCTGCCGTTGCTCCACACCAGCCCCTCCCCTGAGTTGGCTCAAGCGCTGCTGAACCTTCAGAAAGCGACCAAAGCCGAGTAGAAAAGAGGGCGTATGATTGACAACTTGCTGGCCATCCTAGCACTGAGCTTTGGCTGTTTTATTTTTTGGCAACATCGTCGTCAGGCCGAGATCGCCAAAGCAATCGCCATACGTAAGTGCGACCAATTAGGCTTACAGCTCTTAAGTGTGGCGCTAGATGGACACAAACTAAAAACGCCACAGGGTCAGTGGCGTTGGCATACGATTTACCTATTTGAATTTTCGTCGCTTGGTGACGACTGTTATCAAGGAACGATCACCATGCAAGGGTTTCACCTGCGTGATATCTGGTTAGAGCCACATCGCCTGTAGACGCACTAAGGATTAAACACGTAGGGCCGCTAGACTAACGTCCGTAGGCAAAAGCATCGATAGGAAAAAGCGTGGAATAAGAAAAGCCCCGATACTTACGTATCGGGGCTATAGTCTTACTCGCAGCAGTCCGGCTACAAAAGGTGCTCCATGCATCTTCCTTAATAGTGACTGTGATCCGTCAGTCTCTTCCTACTTCGCCATCCTAGCGGTGTCCTGTTTGTCCTTTGTGCTAACCTTCCCCGTTAGCGCTCATCACTTGTTCCTTGAGCGGTGTCCTTGGCATCTTCCTGATGCTGTCCTGCCTCATCCTAGAGGGGTCCATTTCGTTCCTTGATCGCTAATGTCCTATCAGCGAAACCGTGTCCGTACGGCTATCCTAGCATCCTGCGCGATTGTCCATCCTGGCCAATCTCTCTTCATCCTGAAGAGTGCAATCCGTGCTGTTTCCTGTTCCGTGTCAGCATCCTTCCGACAGGGATTAATTTACGTGATTGACGATTTTGGACAAGTCTGATGGTCATTTCTTTTATATTTACAACTCATAAACAACAAAAATAATCAAATACTATCAAACAGTTATATTTCACTATTGATATAAGAGCTAGCAAAATGACGAATTTTTCTCACACGCTTTGTGCGAGATCTCGCACACGCAATTACCAAATTTTCTATTCGTTTTCTTCATCGTCGCCGAGTATCATGTGATCGATTACACACAAGGAGTCACTATGCTTACTCAGGATGTGAGCCAAGAGCTCAAACAGGTATTAGAACAACTCAGCCAAGAAGGTAAAGAGCCGACGGTTGCCTTGGTCAAAGCTCGGCTTTCTACTCCCATTCCCATGCCAGCGCTGATCACAACAATTAAAAGCTGGAAAGCGTCACTGCGCGTACCAAAAGTTGAAGTCGCGGCAAAGCCGCCTCTTGAAGAAGATCGCGTTGCTCAACTTGAGCAGCAAGTACGCGAGCTCACCGCCCGATTAGCAGCCATTGAAGCGAAGCTAGGCTAATAATCCAACGAGCCCGACAAATAAAAAGGCTTGGCATTTCACTGCCAAGCCTTTGTTTGTATACGTGAGCGTAATGCTAAGATTACCAGCCCGTCACTTCGCGGAGACCTTTACCGATCTCAGCCAGTGATTTCACCGTCTTAACACCTGCCGCTTCAAGTGCAGCAAATTTATCTTCCGCTGTTCCTTTACCACCTGAAATGATCGCACCCGCGTGGCCCATACGTTTGCCAGGAGGCGCAGTGACACCCGCGATGTAAGAAACAACTGGCTTAGTGACATTTTCTTTGATGTACGCCGCCGCTTCTTCTTCCGCAGTACCGCCGATCTCACCGATCATTACAATCGCTTCCGTTTCAGGGTCTTCTTGGAACAATTTCAGGATATCAATGAAGTTTGAACCTGGAATTGGGTCGCCGCCGATACCCACACATGTTGACTGACCAAAGCCTTCGTCTGTCGTCTGCTTAACCGCTTCGTAAGTAAGCGTGCCAGAACGAGACACAATACCGACTTTACCCTTCTTATGAATGTGACCCGGCATGATACCGATCTTACATTCGTCAGGAGTAATAACGCCTGGACAGTTTGGACCAATCATGCGAACGCCGGTTTCTTCCAACTTCACTTTCACGTCGATCATGTCCGTGGTTGGGATGCCTTCGGTAATGGTAACGATAAGCTCAATACCCGCATCGATCGCTTCTAAGATCGCGTCTTTACAGAAAGGTGCTGGTACATAAATCACAGTGGCTGTTGCGCCTGTCGCCTCAACGGCTTCACGTACGGTATTGAATACCGGTAGGCCGAGGTGAGTTTGGCCACCTTTGCCCGGAGAAACGCCACCGACCATTTGCGTACCGTAAGCAATCGCTTGTTCAGAGTGGAAAGTGCCTTGACCGCCGGTGAAACCCTGACAAATTACCTTGGTGTCTTTGTTAATTAGTACAGACATTATTTGCCCTCCGCAGCAGCAACAACTTTCTGAGCTGCGTCGGTGAGCGACTCAGCTGCAATGATATCAACATCAGAATTCGCAAGCACTTCACGACCGAGATCGGCGTTTGTACCTTCTAAACGAACCACAACCGGTACGTTTACACCTACTTCTTTAACCGCACCGATGATGCCCTCTGCGATCATGTCACAGCGCACGATACCACCAAAGATGTTGACGAGTACGGCTTTAACATTGTCATCAGATAAGATGATCTTAAAGGCTTCAGCAACACGCTCTTTCGTCGCGCCGCCACCCACATCTAGGAAGTTTGCAGGCTTGCCACCATGTAGGTTAACGATATCCATCGTACCCATCGCTAGGCCAGCACCATTGACCATACAGCCAACGTTACCATCAAGTGCAACATAGTTTAGCTCCCACTGAGCAGCGTGTGCTTCACGCTCATCTTCTTGTGAAGGATCGTGCATTTCACGCAGTTTAGGCTGACGGTAAAGTGCGTTGGAGTCGATGTTAATCTTACCGTCCAAGCAAAGCAGGCTGCCTTCACCGGTAATCACCAACGGGTTGATCTCAAGCAGAGCAAGATCATATTGAGAGAACATAGTGCCAAGACCCATAAAGATCTTCACAAATTGTTTAATTTGGTCACCTTCAAGGCCGAGTTTGAAGGCAAGTTCACGGCCTTGATAAGCTTGAGGGCCAACCAATGGGTCAATCGCCGCTTTGTGGATCAGTTCTGGCGTTTCTTCTGCCACTTTCTCGATTTCCACACCGCCTTCGGTTGAGGCCATGAATACGATTTTACGACTTGCTCGGTCGACAACTGCGCCAAGGTAGAGTTCATTGGCGATGTTAGACGCTTCTTCAACCAAGATCTTAGTAACCGGCTGGCCATTCGCATCAGTTTGGTAAGTCACTAGGTTCTTACCTAGCCACTTTTGCGCAAACTCTTTTACGCCGTCTTTGGTTTCGTGCAGTTCTACACCGCCCGCTTTACCACGTCCACCCGCGTGAACCTGACATTTGACTACTTTCTTGGTTGTCGAAATTCGACCGGCTGCTTCGTACGCTTCTTGAGGCGTGCTGCACGCGTAACCTTTAGGTACAGGCAAACCGAATTCTGCAAACAGCTGTTTGGCTTGATATTCATGCAAATTCATTTTGATATTCCGTTTATGTTCCCTTAAGGGATTATTATTTCCATAACGTCGCAGCGAACTGCATTACGTCTGTAGGGTCTTCTCAAATCAACCGCATATCTCGTTACCGACACTGCGATTCAAATGAAGGCCAGACAGTTGAGCGAGTCTAGCCTTTGAAACTTTAGACGTCTAGCTATCTAAGACAGCTAGACGTTTCAGCGATATTAAACGTCTAATAACAGACGTGCTGGATCTTCCAATAGCTCTTTGATGGTCACTAGGAAGCCAACGGACTCACGGCCATCAATCAGACGGTGGTCGTATGAAAGCGCGAGATACATCATCGGCAAGATCTCGACTTTGCCATCCACCGCCATTGGACGATCTTGAATTTTATGCATACCCAAGATTGCTGACTGAGGTGGGTTGATGATTGGCGTTGACATCAATGACCCAAATACACCACCGTTAGTGATAGTAAAGTTACCGCCCATCAATTCGTCGACCGTCAATTTGCCATCACGACCTTTAATCGCAAGCTCTTTGATGCCTTTCTCGATATCTGCAAAGCCTAGGGTGTCACAGTCTTTCAATACTGGCGTCACTAGGCCACGTGGCGTCGATACCGCCATGCTGATGTCGAAGTAGTTGTGGTAAACGATATCGTCACCATCGATAGACGCGTTCACTTCTGGGAAACGCTTCAATGCTTCCGTCACCGCTTTGACGTAGAAAGACATAAAGCCAAGGCGAGTACCGTGGCGCTCTTCGAACTGATCTTTGTACTGTTTACGCAGGTCCATGATAGGTTTCATGTTCACTTCGTTAAACGTTGTCAGCATCGCGGTGTTGTTCTTCGCTTCCAGTAGACGGTTAGCCACTGTCTTACGAAGACGCGTCATAGGCACACGTTTTTGGCTACGTGCCGCTGCTGGGGCTTCAACGGCTGCAGGCGCTGCCGCTTGAGGTGCTGCTTTCGCGTTCGCAAGGTGTGCTTCAACATCTTCACGCGTGATGCGACCACCTACGCCCGTGCCTTTAACTTGGCTCGCTTCAAGGCCATGCTCACCGAGTAGGCGACGCACTGCTGGGCTAAGTGCATCATTGCTTTCTTCGCTCAATGACGCCTTGTGACGCTTGTCTGGTGACGCTTCTGACGCTTCTGTTGTGTCAGTCGTTGGCTCACCGGCGACCGCACCTGGCTTAAGTTTGGCAAGAAGCTGCTTCGAGAGCACGGTTGCGCCTTCGACTTCAATAATGGCTTCAAGTACACCCGCTTCTGGCGCTGGGACTTCTAGAACCACTTTGTCCGTTTCAATATCCACCAACACCTCGTCACGCTCTACAACGTCACCAGGTTGTTTGTGCCACGTCGCGACCGTAGCGTCAGCAACAGATTCAGGTAAATCTGGAACCAGAATTTCAATTGTCATATCGGTTTCTTCCTTTAACTTCTAGTTCTTAATCCGAAGTTTTTGTATTCACGTTTAGCGCGTCTTCAACGAGCGCCTTTTGCTGTTTCAAGTGTACTGACATATAGCCGACCGCAGGAGATGCTGACGCAGGACGGCCCGCGTATTTAAGATCTGCGCCTTTCGGAATAGCAGCACGGAAGTTGTGTTGACTGCAGTACCAAGCCCCTTGGTTTTGCGGCTCTTCCTGACACCAGACAAAATCTTCCACGTTGGTGTATTGTTCGATAGCGGCTTTCACCTCTTCCAGTGGGAATGGGTAAAGCTGTTCGATACGAACAATCGCGACGTCGTCTTGTTCATTGCTACGACGCTGCTCAAGCAGGTCAAAGTAGACCTTACCGGAACAGAACACGACACGTTTCACTTTGGCTGGCTCTAAGTTGTCGATTTCGCCAATTGCCGCTTGGAATGTGCCATCGGCCAATTCATCCATGGTAGACGTACACAAAGGATGACGCAGCAGCGACTTCGGAGACATCACAATCAGAGGACGACGCATCGGGCGAACCACTTGACGGCGAATCATGTGGTACACCTGAGCTGGCGTTGACGGCACAACCACTTGCATGTTTTGCTCTGCACATAGCTGTAGATAACGTTCTAAGCGTGCAGAAGAGTGCTCTGGTCCTTGACCTTCATAGCCGTGCGGCAACAACATCGTCAAACCACACAAACGGGCCCACTTCTGTTCACCAGACGAGATAAACTGGTCAATCACGACCTGCGCGCCGTTGGCAAAGTCACCAAACTGCGCTTCCCATAGCGTCAGGCCGCCCGGCTCAGCGGTCGCATAACCATATTCAAACGCAAGCACGGCTTCTTCAGACAGCACCGAGTCAAATACCTGGAACGGGCCTTGTTTGTCGTGGATGTTAGACAGTGGCACATACGTGCTGGCGTCCGCTTGGTTGTGCAGTACTGCATGACGGTGGAAGAAGGTGCCACGACCTGAATCCTGACCGGAGATACGAATACGCTTACCATCGTCAACCAAGGTGGCATAGGCTAAGGTTTCAGCCATACCCCAGTCGACCGCTTTCTCACCGCTTAACATAGCTTGACGATCGTTGTAGAGCTTATTCACTCGGCTCTGGAGCTTGTGGCTCTCTGGGTACTGACAAATACGTTTGCCTAGTTCAAGCAGACGCGCTTTATCAAAGGTATTGCTCCACGGCATATCCCACTCGTGTCCAAGGTATGGAGACCAGTCCACTGAGTGCAGAGCCATCGGGCGCCACTCTTTGACCACCACTTCACCACGATCAAGCGCATCACGGTATTCATTGACCAGTTGCGTGGCCACGTCGATACCGAAATCACCGCGCTCCATCAACACATCGGCGTAGAGCTTACGTGGTGTGGGGTGCTTCTTAATTTTTTGATACATCAGCGGCTGAGTCGCGTTCGGCTCGTCCGCTTCGTTGTGACCGTGACGACGGTAACAAACCAGGTCAATCACCACATCGCGTTTGAATTCGTTACGGTAGTCAAGGGCGATACGCGTCACAAACGCCACCGCTTCTGGATCGTCTGCGTTGACATGAAAGATCGGTGCTTGGACCATCTTAGCGATGTCCGTACAGTACATGGTTGAGCGCGTATCTCTTGGGTTAGACGTCGTAAAGCCGACTTGGTTGTTCACCACGATACGAACCGTACCACCCACTTGGAAGCCGCGTGCTTGAGACATGTTGAACGTCTCTGCCACAACACCTTGACCGGCAATCGCTGAGTCACCGTGAATGGTGATTGGCAAAACGGTACTGCCGTCTTTATCACCTAAACGGTCTTGACGTGCACGCACTGAGCCCATGACAACTGGGTTGACGATTTCAAGGTGAGACGGGTTAAAAGCAAGCGCGAGGTGGACATCACCACCTGGGGTAGCGAAGTCAGCAGAGAAACCTTGATGGTATTTCACATCACCCGTTCCCCATGTTTCGTCGTGTTTGCCCGCGAATTCATCAAACAAATCTTGTGGCTTTTTACCGAGCACGTTGACCAACATGTTCAAACGGCCACGGTGCGCCATACCAATCACGACTTCACGCATACCACTTGAGCCTGCGTGACGAATCAGCTCTTTGGTCATAGGGATTAGGGCATCCCCACCTTCGAGTGAGAAACGCTTCGCGCCAGGGAACTTCGCGCCAAGGTAACGCTCTAGGCCTTCCGCTGCGGTAAGCTCGTCAAGGAATGTTCGCTTCTCGTCTTGGCTGAACGTCGGCTGGCCGACGACCGACTCGAGACGTTGTTGAATCCAACGCTTTTGCTCGGTGTCGGTCATGTGCATGTATTCAGCACCCACTGAACCACAGTAGATTTTTTTCAGCGAAGAGTAGATGTCTTTCAACGGCATGGTCTCTTGACCAATAGCAAATGAACCTACGTTGAAGGATTCTTCTAGATCGTCTTCTGTGAGAGAGTGGAAAGCAGGATCAAGCTCAGCCACAGGTGGGCGTTGCCATAATCCTAGGGGGTCTAATTGAGCCGCTTCGTGTCCACGAAAGCGGTAAGCATTAATTAACTGAAGTACTTTTACTTGTTTAGCGTCGACATCTGGATCACTAACTTGGACATTGTAATGCTTTGTTTCTTGAGCGAGTCGTCGGAAGTAGTCACGGACACGCGAATGTGGCTGTTCAACCACTTCGTTGTCAGGCTTAGGCAAGCCATCGAACACGCGTTTCCACTCCTCACTTACCAGATCGGGATCACTTAGATACAGTTCGTAGAGGTCCTCTACATACGTTGCATTGGCGCCAGCCAAGTGTGAAGACTCGAGCCATGCCTTCATCACGCCGTTGTGCATATTTTCCCTTAACCAGTAGTTTTCACGTTTGCTTCGGTCTGCGCCGAGCTAATAAGAGCCGGTCACGACATTATGACCGGCAATTTTTATTGTCCATTAAACCGAGCGGTTCACGAGCATGGTCTTAATGTGACCAATCGCTTTCGTCGGATTTAACCCTTTCGGACAAACACTTACACAGTTCATGATGCCGTGGCAACGGAAAACGCTAAATGCGTCATCAAGATTTGATAAGCGTTCATCTGTCGCCGTATCACGGCTGTCAATCAGCCAACGGTAAGCGGCAAGTAGGCCCGCAGGGCCTATAAATTTGTCAGGATTCCACCAGAAAGACGGACAGGATGTCGTACAACATGCGCACATAATACATTCGTACAATCCATCCAAATGAGCACGTTCATCAGGAGATTGTAGGTTCTCTCTTGATGGGGGAAGTGCGCCGTCGTCAATCAAGAATGGCTTAACTTTCGAATAGTTATCATAGAACTGTGTCATGTCAACGATTAGATCACGCACGACAGGCAATCCCGGCAGTGGACGGATGACAATCTTGTCACCTTGCAATGCCGACAGCGGTGTAATACAGGCTAATCCGTTTTTACCATTCATGTTCAGACCGTCAGATCCACAGACACCTTCACGGCATGAACGGCGAAATGCAATCGTAGGATCTTGCTCTTTCAGCAGAATCAGAGCATCCAACACCATCATGTCAGAGCCTTCGTCGACCTCTAGAGTGTAGTCCTTCATATAAGGTTTGCTGTCTACATCTGGGTTGTAGCGGTACAAAGAGAAGTTTAGTTTCATGATTCAATCCTCCCTTAGTATGTACGTACTTTCGGCGGGAATGCTTCACGATGAACTGGTGTCATGTTGACATCACGCTTGGTCATCGCTTCGGTTTCCGGGTTATAAATTGAGTGACATAGCCAGTTGTTATCATCACGCTCAGGGAAGTCAAAACGGGCATGCGCTCCACGACTTTCCGTACGGTAGTTCGCTGCAACGGCAGTAGAGAACGCCGTTTCCATGAGGTTGTCTAGCTCTAAACATTCGATACGCTGGGTGTTGAACTCAGAAGATTTGTCCGCAAGGTGTGCGTCTTTTAAACGCTCACGAATGACTTTAAGCTCTTCGAGACCCGTTGCCATCGCGTCGCCTTCACGGAAGACAGAGAAGCTGTTTTGCATACACGTTTGCAAATCTTTGCGGATCTGAACTGGGTCTTCACCACCTTTACTGTTCTCCCAACGCATAGTGCGCGCCAGTGACGCTTCGATGTCAGACTCTGTCGCTGGGCGTGCTTCTGCTTGAGCCGCCAAAGTCTCGCCAAGGTGTAGACCCGTCGCTCGACCAAAGACCACCAAATCAAGCAGCGAGTTACCCCCGAGACGGTTAGCACCGTGCACAGATACAGAGGCAATTTCACCACAAGCAAACAGACCTTGAACTTCAACATCGCTGCCATCTGCCAGCTGTTTGATCGCTTGACCGGACACTTGAGTTGGTACGCCACCCATCATGTAATGACAGGTCGGGATAACAGGGATAGGCTCTTTAACCGGATCGACGTGAGCAAAGGTTCTAGAAAGCTCACAAATGCCTGGTAGACGCGATTCAAGCACATCTTTACCCAAGTGATCCAACTTGAGTTTGATGTGTGGACCCCATGGACCGTCACAACCGCGACCTTCACGAATCTCAATCATCATTGAGCGCGCGACCACGTCACGACCTGCCAAGTCTTTCGCATTCGGCGCATAGCGCTCCATAAAGCGCTCGCCATCTTTATTAAGAAGATAACCACCTTCACCGCGACAACCTTCTGTAACCAGAACACCCGCGCCGGCAATACCAGTTGGGTGGAACTGCCACATTTCCATGTCTTGCATTGGCACACCAGCACGAAGCGCCATACCCACACCATCACCTGTGTTGATGTGTGCGTTAGTCGTTGAGGCATAAATACGCCCCGCACCACCTGTCGCAAGTACCGTAGCTTTGGATTTGAAGTAACAGATTTCACCCGTTTCCATGCAAATAGCGGTACACCCCATGATGGCGCCGTCTTGGTTTTTTACCAAATCAAGTGCGTACCACTCAGAGAAAATGGTGGTTTTGTGTTTGACGTTTTGCTGATACAGGGTGTGCAATAACGCGTGGCCCGTACGGTCAGCGGCAGCAGCAGTACGAGCGGCTTGTTCGCCACCAAACTCTTTCGACTGACCGCCGAAAGGACGTTGGTAAATGCTGCCATTATCGAAACGAGAGAATGGCAGACCCATTTTCTCTAGTTCGATGACAGACTCTGGTCCGTTTTTACACATGTACTCAATGGCGTTTTGGTCGCCAATATAGTCCGACCCTTTAACGGTGTCGTACATGTGCCATTGCCAATCGTCTTTATGCGAGTTACCGAGCGCAACGGTAATACCGCCTTGCGCTGATACAGTATGAGAACGAGTTGGGAAGACTTTGGACAGCAAAGCACACGTCAGGCCTTGCTCTGAAATTTGCAGTGCAGCACGCATACCTGCACCACCAGCGCCGATTACTACGGCATCAAATTCACGAACTGGAATAGACACTTACGCACCCCACAATACAAATAGACCAGAGAAGAAATAACCCAATAGAATCGCGATCACACCCAACTGAAGCGCACCACGTAACTTGGCGCATTTGATGTAATCGGTCAGCACCTGCCACAAACCAATCCAACCGTGGATTAGGACAGACACGAGGGCGAGCATGGTGAATACTTTCGTAAACGTACCACCAAAGAACTGAGTCCAGGATATGTAAGAGATATCGGTGAAGGCACAAAAGCTCACCAGATAAATCGTATAGAGTGTCATGATGATGGCCGTAGCACGAATGAGTAAGAAATCGTGCACACCGTTACGACCAAAGGATGAGATGTGTTTTACCATACCATTACCCCCGCAAGTAGAGACAACACGGCTGTTGCTGCGAATGCAACCTTAGCGCTCATCGCGCCAGATTCCAGCTCTTCGAAATGACCCAGATCCATCAACAGGTGACGAATACCACCTGCAATGTGATAGGCCAATGCCGTCAGAATGCCCCATAAAATGAACTTCACGAAGAAGCCATCGACGATGTCAGCAGCTTGCGCGTAACCGACAGGGGATGATAAGGAAATGTTTAATAACCAAAGTAAAATCCCGACCGCGACAAACGTAATCACACCAGAGACCCGGTGTAAAATCGATGCGATTGCTGTGATCGGAAAGCGAATGGTCTGCAAATCTAAATTAACAGGTCTTGACTTTCTTTCTTTCACGGGCTTGCTCACTCAGCTCCATTGAGCATTTATTGTTATGGATGAAATTTGGTTGCAAACCCACAAAAGCTAACATTTATTTAACACCCAACAGGTAATATACCCCAACTGAATTGTAAAATAATTGTTAACAACAAGATTCGAAACGTCACCTCACATTTGTTTCAAGCCTTGAATTTATTAGGTTTACACCAAAATTTACAGCGTCACTATACGGCTCGCAACATTCTAATACAATTGATGTAACAATTTTTGCTACACAGAACAGATTTTTAACCTTACAGCTTCAAAAAATCAAAACAAGTGCACACATCAGAGTAGAAGAATTGACTTTAATACGGAAGACACGTACAAAAATGTCACACAAACATCCTGGATGGATTAATAATAAACAAAGGAGATTGTTATGGCAGATAAGAAAGCGACCCTTCATGTCGAAGGTCAAGCGCCGATCGAGCTGCCAATTATGGAAGGTGCCCTAGGTACTCCTGTAATTGACGTTCGTAAACTTGGAGCAAATGGATTCTTTACTTTTGACCCGGGTTTTCTTGCCACTGCATCTTGTGAATCTCAAATCACCTACATCGACGGCGGCAAAGGTATTCTTTTGCACCGCGGTTACCCCATTGATCAGTTAGCTAACAACGCTGATTATTTAGAAGTGTGTTACATACTTCTTTATGGTGAAGCCCCAACACGTGAACAATATGAGCAATTCAAAAAGACAGTAACCCGTCATACGATGGTTCATGAGCAAATCGCTAGCTTCTTCCACGGCTTTAGACGTGATGCTCACCCAATGGCCGTCATGTGTGGTGTAGTCGGCGCTCTTGCCGCCTTCTACCACGACTCACTCGACATCAACAACGACGTACATCGCGAAATCACAGCGTATCGTCTACTTTCGAAAATGCCAACATTGGCGGCCATGTGTTACAAATACTCGATTGGCCAGCCATTCATTTATCCACGCAACGATCTCAGCTACGCAGAGAACTTCCTACACATGATGTTTGCAAACCCTTGCGAAGAGTACGAAGTGAACCCTGTTGTCGCGCGTGCTATGGATAAGATCTTTACTCTGCACGCTGACCACGAACAAAACGCGTCAACCTCGACAGTACGTCTTGCTGGTTCTTCTGGCGCGAACCCGTTTGCTTGTATCGCGGCAGGCATCGCCTCATTGTGGGGCCCTGCACATGGCGGCGCGAATGAAGCGTGTTTGAAGATGCTCGAAGAGATCGGCAGCGTCGACAACATCCCAGAATACATTGAACGCGCGAAAGACAAAGATGACCCATTCCGCCTGATGGGCTTTGGTCACCGTGTGTACAAAAACTACGACCCACGTGCAACCGTGATGCGTGAAACTTGTCACGACGTACTTAAAGAACTCAACATTCAAGACCCATTGCTTGATGTCGCGATGGAGCTAGAACGTATTGCGCTATCCGATGAGTACTTCGTTTCGAAGAAACTGTACCCGAACGTCGATTTCTACTCAGGCATCATTCTTAAAGCGATTGGCATTCCTGTCTCGATGTTTACCGTTATCTTTGCGCTTTCTCGTACTATTGGTTGGATCGCACACTGGAACGAAATGCACAGCGACCCACTCAACCGTATCGGCCGACCACGTCAGCTCTACACTGGTGAAGTGCAACGCGACTTTCAGCCTATTCATGAACGTGAATAGCCTGTCATAAGAAACACAAAGGGTTGAGATCGTCTCAACCCTTTTTTGTTTTTTTTGAGTATTCGCGTCCAGTTATACTGGATTATCGATGTCGATAAATTCAACCTCTAAGCCGTGTTGCGCGGCTAACCACTCCCCTAGAGCTTTCACCCCATATCGCTCAGTCGCATGGTGACCCGCGCTAAAATAGTGAATACCCCGCTCTCGCGCTGTGTACGTCGTTCGCTCTGAAATCTCACCAGAAATAAACGCATCCAGACCTTGGTTGGCAGCCAGCTCAATGAAATCCTGACCACCTCCGGTACACCAGCCAATGGTTTCAATCACACTGTCGCCGCTTTCAGGCAGAATATGCAGTGGCGGGCGATTGAGTGCTGCATCAATCTTGTGTGCTAACTCAGCGCCTGTCATAGGACGCCTTAAACGACCAAACATGGCGACGGATTGAGGGTGCCCTTCCAGTCCACCTTCTACATCGATATCCAGTAACTTGGCAAGCTCAGCGTTGTTACCAAGCTCCGGATGAATATCAAGAGGTAAGTGGTAACCGTACAAATTGATGTCATTTTTGATCAAGGTTCGAATGCGCTTTCCTTTCATCCCTCGAATGGGTTCTGGCTCACCTTTCCAAAAATAACCATGATGGACGAGTAGCGCCTGCGCGCCTCGCTCGACCGCTTGCTCAATCAAGGCTTGCGATGCGGTGACGCCCGTCACGACCTTAGTGATCTCAGCTGCGCCTTCCACTTGTAAGCCATTCGGTGCGTAGTCTTTAATTTGCTCTGGCGATAACTTTTGATTGAGGATTGCTTCGAGTTGTAAGTGATTCATGACCACATTCCACATTATCGGTTGTTTGCTTAGCGGCCAGTGTATGTCAAGCTAGTCCGCAGTGACAACCAAGCCCTAAAGAAAGATGACACGATTCACCCGATTCTATCAATGGCTGACCGCAACGCCGCCCTTGTTTGAGCTTACCCCGCCGTTTTGCTCACTCACGACCCTCTATCCTGGCCCTTTGGACTCGCAGCCCTATACTGGCAACGCACGTTTGGGGTTCGTCTATCAATATTTGGTGACTCAAGCCTTAAACAACAGCAAGCGCTATGACGTCGTGTTGGATGAGTTACAAATTCAAAGCCCAGAGGGAAGAACCTTGGGCGCGATTGATTTGATAGTTTATGACCACCAAGCCTCTCAACATCAACACTGGGAGCTGGCCATTAAGTTTTACTTACTCCACAACGGTCGATGGTATGGGCCCAATGCACACGATCAACTGGATAAAAAACTCGACAGAATGCTCAATCACCAACTATTGATGAGCCAAACGGCGGCATTTGTGGAGCAATACCCACAGTATCAAACACTGGAGAGTAAGTTGTTACTTCAGGGCCGCCTCTACATCAATCCATTTCAACCAGAAACCATTCCTAGCCACTGCCTAGGTTATGCGCTTAACCCAAGTCAAATCAGTGGCTACTGGTGCTATGCAAGCCAATGGGAACAGATCAATAAGCCACTGTTCGCTTTGGATAAGCATCAATGGGCGGTGGGCAACGGCGAGGAGGGAGAGGTAGTGACGCTCGACTCAGAACGATTTGTCCATGCACAAACGCAAGACGGAGAGTTTTGGTTTATTGTTCCTGATACTTGGCCAAACTGACGTCAAAAACAGAGTGACTATGACGCTCACAACCTGATAGCAAGTCGCTAAGTGAAAGATAACATTGGATATCATGTGGCAGGTAATAAAGCAGCACAAATAAAAAAGGCTACCCGAAAGTAGCCTAGTTTGGAGTCTCTCTGTGACTTAAACCGAGAGCGTCGCTATCATAGCCCTGCGTCAGCAAACACTTGATTCACGATTTGCTGCGCTTCCGCTTCAATCTGCTTAAGATGCTCAGCCCCTTTGAAACTCTCACAATAAATCTTGTAGATGTCTTCCGTACCGGATGGACGAGCCGCGAACCAACCGTTATCGGTCGTGACTTTGAGACCGCCAATGGCCGCACCATTACCTGGCGCATGGGTCAAGCGAGCAGTGATAGGATCGCCCGCCAAGGTTTGCGCACTGACCATTTCCGCAGATAGCTTTTTCAACACGTCTTTCTGTGGCCCATTTGCGACCGCTTGAATTCGGTTGTATTGAGACTCGCCATGCTTTGCCGCCAACTCTTCGTAGTACTGCTGTGGATTCTTGCCGGTGACGGCAGTGATCTCAGCGGCAAGCAAACACAAGATGATGCCATCTTTATCTGTTGACCAAGGTGTCCCATCTTTACGTAAGAATGACGCCCCAGCACTCTCTTCACCGCCAAAGCCAAACTTACCTTCATACAGGCCATCCACAAACCATTTGAAACCGACAGGTACTTCACACAGCTCACGTCCTAAATCCGCCACAACACGGTCAATCAAGGCACTTGAGACCAAGGTCTTGCCCACGGCGACATCTTGTCCCCATCCTTCACGATGACGGTATAGGTAATCAATGCAGACAGCCAGGAAGTGGTTAGGATTCATAAGTCCTTTTGGCGTCACAATGCCGTGACGATCGTAGTCTGGGTCGTTGCCAAACGCGAGATCATATTGATCTTTCAGTGCGAGCAGCCCCGCCATAGCGTACGGCGATGAGCAGTCCATACGAACCACACCGTCTTTGTCTAACGACATAAACTGGAACGAGGGATCTATCGCTTCGCTAACTAAAGTGAGGTTAAGGTTGTAAGTGGATGCGATTTGACGCCAGTAATCAATACCACTGCCACCGAGTGGATCAACGCCGAGGGTCAAATTGGCTTTTTGAATCGCTTCCATGTCAATCACATTGACTAGGTCGTCCACATACGGTTTCACCAAGTCGACTTCAGAAAACAGTTCAGAGGTTTTCGCTTCTGCCAACGGCATGCGCTTCACGCCTTGTAAACCCTCTGCGATCAGCACGTTCGCGCGATCCTGAATGGCTTTGGTTAGGGCATCTTCTGCTGGGCCGCCATGCGTCGGGTTGTACTTAATTCCGCCATCTTGTGGTGGGTTGTGAGAAGGCGTGATCACAATACCGTCCGCTTTTTGCTCATGCTGGAGGTTGTAACTCAATATCGCATGAGAGACACCAGGCGTCGGCGTGTAGCCGTTGTCTTGCTGCGCAATCACCTTGATGCCATTGGCAACAAGCACTTCAACCACCGTTGAGAACGCTGGCTCTGACAACGCGTGTGTGTCCTTACCGACAAACAATGGCCCGGTGGTGCCTTTCTCGGCACGCACTTCTGCGATGGCTTGGGCAATCGCCAAAATATGATGCTCGTTAAACGTAGATTTGTCTGCACTACCACGATGGCCTGACGTACCGAACTCCACTTTATGATCTGGGTTGCTCGCTTCAGGTTGAAGTAAAAAGTAGTTTGCCACTAAGGCAGGGATATTATGCAGATCTTGCTGCTGAGCCTTTTGTCCCGCTCTCGGGTGCATAGCCATGTCGACATCCTTTCTTAAATTGGGAAGAAAACAAAAAACCTCATAATACTTGAAGTTATTCGTGCATTATGAGGTTTAAATCCGATTTCTTTGACGGTGATTACAAGTTTCTAAATCGAGTTAATCACTTTCTCAATCAGATCGGCGGGGAAATTCATGCGAGCCATCAATTGCTCAACCATTTGGCGTTTACGGCTCGTGTTGTTGTTGGTGATCACCCAAAATGGCGTGCCAGGAATCGCCTTAGGCTTGGTCGTATTGCCACTTTCCAACAAGGTCGCTTCATTGTCAGCGAAATAGACACGTTTACGACCTTTCACTTGTGTTGCTTCTGAAAAACCAGTTGGGTCGATTCGATGAAGAGTAGAGAGTACTAGCATAAAGCGGTCAATCGCTTTCTTCAGCCCTGCAAACTCATCGGAAATCAGCAGTGAGCGCATCGCTTTGACGCTATCCACACGCTCTTCAAACACAGCGTCTTTACTGACAACCACGCCTTTCTTTGCTGTGGGCGTTGTTGCGAGCGACTCCGTTTGCTGGCGGTCAGCGTTTAGTAAACGACGGAGAATATCAGAAGCACTCTCCCCAATATGCTGGGTCTGACTTGCGATGTAACGGTATAGATCCTCATCAACCTCAATTGTTTTCATTCGCTTTTCACAATCTCTATGTTTAAACTCTGGGGGATTATAGCGAGATCTTCGCGCAGACTCTACGTTAAACCCACACGAATAAACAAAAAACGAAGTTTTAAAATGTCACCATTGCTCAACTACAAACTTGAAGGACAAGGACCCACCGTTGTTCTGCTTCATGGCTTATTTGGTAACTTGGACAATCTCGGTTTACTGGCGCGCGATCTGCGTGAAGACCACCAAGTGCTAAGTGTTGATCTTAGAAATCATGGCCAATCTTTTCACAGCGACGAACACAATTACGATGTGTTGGCCAGTGATGTCCTGCGTTTGCTCGATCATTTGAGCATTGAAACTGCAGTCGTCGTGGGGCACTCGATGGGCGGTAAAGTCGCCATGGCGCTGGCCGAATTGGCCCCAACTCGAGTACATAAGCTGATCGTGCTCGACATGGCGCCTGTGCAATATACCCAAGCAAGACATGATAATGTCTTTAAAGGATTAGAAGCCGTACTCGCAGATCGGCCACAATCTCGTCAGCAAGCCCTATCCCTTCTCGCACAGCACATTGACATCGATGGCGTCAGGCAGTTTCTGAGCAAGTCGCTGTATAAAGAAGGCGATCATCTCGCGTGGCGCTTCAACGTAACGAGCCTTAAAAACAATTACTGGGATATTTTAGGCTGGCAATCCTTATCCCCTGTAGATGTGCCGACCCTCTTTCTCAAAGGAGGCGATTCGGATTACCTTACCGCCGAGCATCAACCAGCGGTTCAGGCGCAATTTCGCCACGCTAAAGCACACGTCATTGCCAATACAGGCCATTGGTTGCACGCAGAAAAGCCCGCGGAAGTATTACGCGCTATTCGCAAGTTTATTGGCTAGCCATCGAATACGCGTTCAATCTCTCCTGACCGTTAACTTTACGAGTTAACAATGGTATAGTGCAGCGCAAGTAATTTGGCATAAGGGATTCCATGCTTTACGACTATATGAACATGCTTGAGTCGATAGGTCTCGACTTGCTTTTTGCGTCTATCTTTTTTCTCATCGGTATGGCGATAAAAGATGTACTCAAAGCGGGAAATGTCCCACCATTTGGTCGTCGAATTGTATGGTTAGTCCTATTCCTAGGCTGCGCTGGCTTTATTGCCAAAGGCATCATTCAGCTTAGCTGGGAAGGTGGTGGTCTGGGGTAACAGGCCAAACGCGGTTCGCCATTTGGCCCGCCACAACACGTAAAAGTAAAGGTAACGAATCTATGGCAAGTGTAGGTATCTTCTTTGGTAGCGACACAGGTAACACTGAAGCTGTTGCGAAGATGATTCAAAAGCAACTGGGTAAACAACTGGTTCACGTTCAAGATATTGCCAAAAGCAGTAAAGAAGACATTGATAACTTCGATCTTCTGCTTTTGGGTATTCCTACTTGGTACTACGGTGAAGCACAATGTGATTGGGATGACTTTTTCCCAGAGCTAGAGCAAATCGATTTCTCGACCAAGTTAGTTGCGTTATTTGGTTGTGGCGATCAAGAAGATTACGCAGAGTACTTCTGCGACGCCATGGGCACAGTACGTGATATCGTTGAAGCAAAAGGCGGTACGATTCTCGGTTACACCTCAACCGATGGTTACGAGTTTGAAGCATCAAAAGCCCTAGTTGAAGGTGACGATAGCCAATTTGTCGGTTTGTGTATCGACGAAGATCGCCAACCAGAATTGACTGAAGAGCGCGTTAACAACTGGTGTAAGCAAATCCATGAAGAGATGTGCTTAGCTGAGTTGGAAGACTAAGCTGACCTTTTAAAAAAACCTCCATCTTTGGATGGTTTTTTTGTATTTAATCCAATATGTCATGCCGATTGAGGCGCCTGTTCCTCATCCCTAAACTTCGGTTTTTTACGTACATACAACTTACGTTGTACTTCCGATACCACCATACCGTTGCTGTCTTTTACATGCGTAATGAACTCTGGAAAGCACTTGTCGCCCCCTGCGGTTTGAGTCAGGATGTCATCAAGCATCTGCTGAGAGATCAAGAAATCGGCGTGTAAATCACTTTGTCCCGGCTTGATGAAGTTGATGCTCGCCTCTTTGTCCCACACGTAATATTGCTTGCCCAAAATCCCCATCAGCATTAACGAATAGACGGGATCAGTCAGGGAAAAAATGCTGCCCCCATATTGGGTACGATTGGCGTTTTTGTTCCACCAGCGTAACTTGAGCTTCATCTTCACCTCACGAAAGTCTTCACTGATCGACACAATACGAATCCCAGCCCCCCAAAACGGTGGCCAAATATTAAGGGCAAACTTCACAACACTGGGTTTATAGATCTTTTCAAGTAGCGTAGACATCCGTGAAATCCTAAACTGATTACATTGCCAAAACGTTAACAAATTGTAACTCATTAGACCAGTACTATAAGTGACCGTTCGCTAGTTTATGATAAAACATGAGTAACCCTTTGAGATTCGGGTTTATTGTTATTAACGAGTACCCTATAATGATTGGAATATTGGATTCTGTTTAATGCCGCAGAACATCAACAGGAAAGTATATGTCAGATAACAACCAAGCGCTGAAGGATGCCGGTCTTAAAGTCACTCTTCCGCGACTCAAAATTTTAGAAGTATTACAGCAACCAGACTGCGCGCACATCAGTGCTGAAGATTTGTACAAGAAACTCATCGATCTGGGTGAAGAAATCGGTCTGGCTACTGTTTACCGCGTTTTAAACCAATTTGATGATGCTGGCATTGTGACCCGTCACCACTTTGAAGGTGGAAAATCAGTCTTCGAACTGAGCACTCAACACCATCACGACCACTTAGTGTGTCTAGACTGTGGTGAAGTGATTGAATTTTCAGACGAAATCATCGAAGAGCGTCAACGAGAGATCGCCTCTCTGTACAATGTCCAGCTGACCAACCACAGCTTGTACCTATACGGTAAGTGTGGCGATGGCAGTTGTAAAGACAACCCTGACGCGCACAAACCTAAAAAATAACAGTAGATCAGTGCTAAAGCTAACTAGGCACTGTCTCTTTTCTGCTGATTAAAAAAATGCCAGTCATCAAGACTGGCATTTTTTATCGCTCACTGGCGACTCTAATAGGATTCGTTGCGCTTACTGAGCTTCAATCTTAGCCCAAGTATCACGCAAGCCAACGGTACGGTTAAAGACCAACGACTCAGGCTTAGAGTCTTTCGCGTCCGCGCAGAAATAGCCCATACGCTCGAACTGGTAACCTTTCTCCGCTTCAGCGTTGGCTAGGCTTGGCTCAACAAACCCATTCATCACCATCAGTGAATCAGGATTGATCGTCTCAGCAAAGTTGTCCGCTGCGGCTGGATTTGGCACAGTAAACAAGCGATCGTAAAGGCGAATTTCAGCCGGTAAGCCCTTATCTGCTGAGACCCAATGAATCACACCTTTCACTTTACGGCCATCCTCAGGATTTTTGCCGAGTGTTTGGTCATCGTAGCTGCAGTAGATGGTGGTGATATTACCTTGCTCGTCTTTCTCGATACGCTCAGCCTTAATGACGTAAGCACCGCGAAGACGCACTTCTTTACCAAGAACTAAACGCTTGTACTTTTTGTTGGCTTCTTCACGGAAGTCTTCACGCTCAATCCAAACCTCACGAGTAAACGGCACTTGGCGCTCACCCATCTCAGGCTTGTTAGGGTGGTTGGCGGCCGTTAATGTCTCTACGCGCTCTGCGTCAAAGTTTTCGATAACCACTTTAACAGGGTCCAGTACCGCCATCGCACGTGGTGCGTTTTCGTTCAGGTCATCACGAATACAAGACTCAAGCGAGCTCATTTCGATCATGTTGTCTTGTTTGGTCACACCAATGCGCTTACAAAACTCACGAATGGAGCCCGGCGTGAATCCTCGGCGACGCAAACCAGAGATGGTTGGCATACGAGGATCATCCCAGCCGCTCACCAACTTCTCTGTCACTAATTGACTTAGCTTACGCTTAGACATGACTGTGTATTCAAGATTCAGACGGCTGAACTCATACTGGTGTGGCTGACAGTCAATCGTGATGTTCTCTAGCACCCAGTCGTACAGACGTCGGTTATCTTGGAACTCCAACGTACACAAAGAGTGAGTGATCCCTTCAAGGGCATCAGAGATACAGTGTGTGAAGTCGTACATTGGGTAAATGCACCACTTGTCACCGGTCTGGTGGTGAGTCGCAAATCGAACGCGGTAAAGCACAGGATCACGCATCACCATAAACGACGAGGCCATGTCGATTTTGGCGCGTAGACAAGCCGTTCCCTCTTCAAAACCACCCGCACGCATTTTTTCAAATAGCGCGAGGTTCTCTTCAACACTGCGGTCACGATATGGGCTAGGTTTGCCCGGTTGAGTCAAGGTACCACGGTACTCACGAATCTGCTCAGGACTTAGCTCTTCAACATACGCTAAGCCTTTGTTAATTAATTCAACCGCGTACTCGTACAGCTTGTCAAAGTAGTTGGATGAGTAACAAACCTCACCATCCCACTCAAAGCCTAACCAGCTCACATCATTCTTAATCGACTCAACGTATTCGACGTCTTCTTTTTCTGGGTTCGTGTCATCAAAACGCAGATTACACTTGCCCTGATAGTCTTGAGCAATACCAAAGTTTAAGCAAATTGACTTAGCGTGACCGATATGAAGGTAGCCGTTTGGCTCCGGCGGAAAACGAGTATGCACGCTAGTGTGTTTACCATCCGCTAAATCTTTATCAATGATTTGGCGAATGAAATTCGATGGACGAGCTTCAGCTTCACTCATCTATAGCACCTCAATTGTTTTAGTATTGTTCAGAAAAAGTTCTCTAAAGGGAAAAGTCCTTTAGGGCATATAGCGGGTAATGATCCACAATTCTAAGCGGATACACAACAAGAACAGGTCTTTTCTTGAGAAATAATGAGTGTTGATAAACGATGCCCGATAAAGCGCGCAGTTTTCAACCAACATAGCCCGGCCCAAACGAGATTCTGGGCCGTAAAAGAAAGAGCCTCCCAATTGGGAGGCTCCGTTTTAATCGTCTTTAGACTCGATTAAGAAGGCAGTTGTACTGGCGTCAAATCTTCATCGGCTGGAATGTTTTTCATTTCGCCGGCAATGATTTCCGCAAGTGGGCCAAGGATAACTTGAAGGTTGTTCGCGCCAAGTTTAACCACACCCATTGCACCTAGGTTCTTCAGCACTTTCTCATCAACAATGCTGGTATCTTTGATAGTCAGACGTAGACGAGTGATACAAGCGTCGATGTTAGTTAGGTTCTCATGGCCACCTAGCGCTTTTAGGTACTGTTTAGCCAACTCAGATGAGTTCTCAGAACCTGAAACTTCAGTAGCTTCGTCGTCTTCACGACCTGGCGTTTTTAGACCAAACTTCAGAATAACGGTGCGGAATACTGCGTAGTAGAGGCCGAAGAACACAAGACCTTGTACAATCAGCATGTACCACTTAACCGCAAGTGGGTTACGCGTTGATAGTACCATATCCACTAGACCAGCCGAGAAGCCGAAGCCTGCAATCCACTCCATTGATGCAGCGATGTAAACAGAGATACCTGTTAGCAACGCGTGCAATACGTACAGTAGCGGCGCTAGGAACATGAATGAGAACTCTAGAGGCTCAGTCACACCTGTGAAGAAAGAAGCAAAGCCTGCTGCGATCATGATAGACGCGACTTTTTCTTTGTTCTTCGCTTTAGACGTGTGGTAAATAGCTAGCGCTGCACCAGGTAGACCAAACATCATGATGGGGAAGAAGCCCGCTTGGTACATACCCGTTACACCTGGGATTGCCGTACCTTCAGCGATGGATTTCGCACCACCTAGGAAGTTAGGAATATCGTTGATGCCCGCCACGTCGAACCAGAATACTGAGTTCAATGCGTGGTGTAGACCGACAGGGATAAGTAGACGGTTAAAGAATGCGTAGATACCAGCACCGACTTCGCCCAGACCTTGGATACCTTCACCAAAGCTCACTAGACCGCCGTATACTGATGGCCATACGTACATCAATACGAACGATAGGAAGATACCTGCGAACGATGTCATGATAGGTACAAGACGCTTACCGGAGAAGAACGCGAGCGCTTTGTGTAGCTCAACATGTGAGAAGCGGTTGTAGATTTCTGCCGAAATGATACCCACTAGGATACCCACGAACTGGTTTTGAATACGACCGAATGCCGCAGGGACTTCGCTTGCATCAATACCTTGGATTTGAGCAACGGCACCTGGAGAAAGCAGTTTCGTCACTACGTACATCATGACGAGACCAGCCAGAGCAGCCGCACCGTCTTTGTCTTTAGATAAACCGTAAGCCACGCCCACAGCAAATAGCCATGACATGTTGTCGATAATAGCGGCACCAGCCTGAATCAAGAAACCAGCAAGTGCGCTGTTTGCGCCCCAACCGTTTGGATCGATCCAGTATCCAACACCCATGAGTATTGCTGCAGCAGGTAGCGTGGCGACAGGCACCATTAACGCTTTACCTACTTTTTGGAAATAACCAAGAATATTCACCTTAAGTTCCCCCTATAGGATTTTTAATTGGTCGAGTAACTTTTTTTAGTTGCTCAATTTAGTCCTTGTCAGTTTATGATATTAATTTTGCTCCGCAAATTAAAAGCTCATCATTTGTGATCATAATCACCAGATACAGGGGTATTTCGAGGTTTTTGCTAGCCAGATCATAAAACTTATTTTACAATGCGAATAAATGAGATTTATCGGCTAGTATCAGTGCATAAGTCAGAGGCGGAAATATAGTAAAAACTCATGGATAACATGATGTTATTACGACATTTAAAGAGAAAGACAAACAGAAACTCGCCCTGACACTGTCTTAGGACAGAATTCAAAACTGAACCAAGTCAGCGTAAAATGACGCTTCGGCTGGTAAAGATATTTCGCGATCTAATTGAAGTTTTCAAATAAAGTTGTCGGATCAATTCATTGCTCTTCAGTTTGATCTATAAAAGAATGAGAAATGTGACCCTAACTCGTTGACGGGTCTATACCTATAAGGATTTGCTGACCATGTATGCGCTAACCAACTGCAAACTCTACACCGGCAGTGACGTTCTAACGAACCACGCTGTGATTGTGAACCAAGGGCTCATTGAGGCAGTTTGCCCCGAAGACGCTCTGCCACAGACGATCAAAACCATCGACCTAAAAGGCGCAAACGTCAGTCCAGGTTTTATCGATCTGCAACTGAACGGGTGTGGCGGCGTAATGCTGAATGATGAAATCACAGCGCAGACTATGCAAATCATGCATCAAGCCAATTTAAAATCAGGCTGTACCAGTTACCTGCCGACTCTGATTACCTCTTCCGATGAAGACATGCGCGCCGCCGTCGCGGCGGCTCGCGAGTATCACGCTCAATATCAAAACCAATCGCTCGGTCTTCACCTTGAAGGGCCTTATCTCAACGTAGCGAAAAAAGGCATTCATAGTGTCGACTATATTCGCCCTTCCGATGACAGCATGATTGACTTTATGTGTGACAACGCCGATATCATCGCTAAAGTCACACTCGCGCCAGAGCACAATGACGCCGCTCATATTGAACGCTTAAGTGCAGCCGGCATCGTGGTCTCGATTGGTCACACCAATGCCACCTATGCACAAGCTCGTCAAAGCTTCGATTCAGGGGTGACGTTTGCCACTCACCTCTTTAATGCCATGACCCCAATGGTTGGCCGAGAGCCAGGGGTGGTCGGTGCGATTTATGACACGCCAGATGTTTACGCGGGTATCATTGCAGACGGTTTCCACGTCGATTACGCCAACATCCGAATTGCACACAAAATTAAGGGTGAAAAATTAGTATTAGTGACCGATGCCACAGCTCCTGCAGGCGCTGACATGGATTACTTTATTTTTGTAGGTAAGAAAGTATATTACCGGGATGGCAAGTGTGTAGATGAACATGGCACACTAGGCGGTTCAGCCTTAACCATGATTGAAGCAGTTCAAAACACGGTTGAGCACGTCGGTATCGCTCTGGACGAAGCCCTTCGCATGGCAACCCTTTACCCTGCGAAAGCAATCGGTGTAGACAATAAACTGGGTCGAATTAAAAAAGGCTTAGTGGCAAACCTCACCGTATTCGACCGCGACTTCAACGTCCAGGCGACGGTAGTAAACGGACAATACGAGCAGAATTGAGAATGAATGGCGGACAAATAGGTAACGTAGATCTAGTAAAGCAGCTCAACAGCGCAGCAGTGTATCGGCTGATTGACCAACAAGGGCCAATCTCTCGCATCCAGGTGGCCGATGTCAGTCAGCTCGCGCCCGCCAGTGTTACCAAAATCACCCGCCAACTCTTAGAACGTGGTTTGATTAAAGAAGTCGCTCAGCAAGCCTCAACCGGAGGACGCCGTGCGATTTCTCTTACCACAGAAGTGGAGCCCTTCCACTCTGTGGCTGTCCGTATCGGTCGAGACTATTTGCAGTTTAGCCTCTATGATCTCGGTGCTAAAGAGCTCGCAAGCGATTATCAAGAGTTTTATTACACCACCCAAGACGAACTGGCAGAAGGCTTGGAGTCTCAACTTAAAGCCTTTATTCAAAGTCAGCAAAGCCACATCAATCAGTTGATCGCCATCGGTATATCCTTGCCCGGTCTAGTCAATCCTGAAACCGGTGTGGTCGAGTACATGCCGAATATTTCGATCAACAACTTTACCCTAGCAGAGATGATTCGCGATCGTTTCCACGTCGAATGCTTTGTAGGTAACGATGTGAGAGGGATGGCGCTGGCGGAACACTACTTTGGCGCCAGCCAAGATTGCCAAGACTCAATTTTAGTCAGCGTACACAGAGGAACGGGCGCGGGAATCATCGTCAATGGGCAAGTGTTCCTTGGCTTCAACCGCAACGTTGGCGAAATTGGCCACATCCAAATCGATCCTCTCGGGGAGCAGTGCCAATGCGGGAACTTTGGCTGCCTCGAAACGGTGGCGGCAAACCCTGCCATTGTCGAGCGCGTCAACAAACTCATCAAACAAGGGTATGAGTCGACCTTAACCACACTCGACAGCATCACTATTGCGGATGTCTGTGAACACGCCAACTTAGGCGATGAGCTGGCGAAACAGAGCTTGGTTCGAGTCGGCAACCAGTTAGGTAAAGCGATCGCCATTACCATTAACTTGTTTAACCCGCAAAAAATCGTGATTGCCGGTCAAATCACCCAGTGTGAAGAGATCCTCTTCCCAGCCATTCGCCGCAATGTTGAAAATCAATCCCTCACGACCTTCCATAAAGATTTGCCTATCGTGGCCTCACAAATTGATAAGCAACCGACATTAGGCGCCTTTTCAATGATCAAGCGTGCTATGCTGAACGGTGTTTTGTTACAAAAATTGTTAGAAGATTAACGTCTTATCACTTGAAGTTAGATAGAATACCGGGCTACTAGACGTAGCCCGTTTTTATAGGATTATTTACACCGCTATGGAACTCGTACTGATCTCCGCCGCGTTTCTCGCCGGCTTTCTCGCGCTCAAGTGTAACCTGCCTCCCTTGGTAGGCTTTCTGCTGGCTGGTTTTGGCCTGCACGCCTTGGGGTTTGAATCGAATGACACCTTGGTGCTGCTGGCCGACCTGGGTGTCACGCTGCTGCTGTTTACCATCGGACTTAAGCTCGACATCAAAACCTTACTCTCCAAAGAAATTTGGGCCGGCGCGACACTGCACAATCTTCTGTCTACCGCAATTTTTTCTGTTGCGCTTTTTTGCTTTAAATTTC
Organism: Vibrio sp. R15-SG3-ISO1A; assembly: GCF_059833955.1. Lineage (NCBI taxonomy): Bacteria > Pseudomonadati > Pseudomonadota > Gammaproteobacteria > Vibrionales > Vibrionaceae > Vibrio > Vibrio sp. R15-SG3-ISO1A. Next base: position 80,239 of record NZ_JCBDGH010000057.1, on the reverse strand, counting down.
TTGGGATCAGTTCCCTGGCGAGCATGGAGGTGGAGCAAATTGTCCTGCTGAGCTTTGCACTCTCCTTTTCAAGTACCGTATTTGCAGTGAAATCATTGCAAGAGAAAGGGGAAATGAACGCGACCTATGGCACCTTGGCCATCGGTATGTTGATCATGCAAGATATCTTTGCCGTGGTGTTTCTCACCGCTTCAACCGGCAAGCTGCCTGAATGGTATGCGGTAGCACTATTTACCTTACCGCTGCTTCGCCCCCTATTCTATAAGGTTTTAGACTGGGTTGGCCACGGCGAAATGCTGGTTCTGTTCGGCATCTTCTTTGCGCTAGTGGTGGGCGCGGGGCTGTTCGAACTGGTGGGCATGAAGCCTGATTTAGGGGCGTTGATCTTGGGGATGCTACTGGCAGGTCATGCCAAAGCGTCTGAGTTAGCAAAGTCCCTATTTAACCTCAAAGAGCTGTTTTTGGTCTGCTTTTTCCTCAACATTGGTCTGTCTGAGCAGCCAACACTAGCCGGGTTTGCTCTAGCTATCCTCTTCTTGCTGTTGCTGCCGTTAAAAGGCGCGCTCTATTTCATTATCATCAACGCCTTTAAATTCCGCGTCCGCACTTCTCTACTCGCCTCGCTCTGTTTGTTTAACTTCAGTGAGTTCGGCCTTATCGTCGGCGGCCTTGCATTTAAAATGGGTTGGATGAGCGGTGATATCCTGGTGGCGCTTGCCCTTGCGGTCTCCATCTCTTTTGTGATTGCGGCACCTATCAACCGCTACGGCCATGCCCTCTATCAACGCTCAAGCCGCTGGCTCAAGGAGCACGCCGCAGAATCGCTGCATAGTCGAGACCAACGTATTAACCCGGGCCATGCTCAAGTGCTGATTTTAGGCATGGGTCGAATTGGTACCGGTGCCTATGATGAGATTCGAGCTCGTTACGGCAAGATCAGTCTGGGTATCGAGGTGCGTGAAGATGCCGCTCGCCAGCACAAAGCGCAAGGGCGTAACGTGATCGCCGGAGATGCAACCGACCCTGATTTTTGGGAGCGTATTTTAGACACTGCCAACGTCAAACTCGTGCTGCTGGCAATGCCGCATCACCAAGGAAATCAGATCGCGCTGCAACAGTTGCAACAACGCCACTTTAAAGGGCAGATCGCGGCAATTGCCGAGTATTCAGATCAATTGGATGCTCTCGTTGAGCAAGGCGTCGATGCCGCCTTTAACATATACAACGAAGCAGGTAGCGGTTTTGCGCGCCATGTGTGTGAGCAGCTAAAACCGCAATTTAGCCCTATCCGCTAGCGCCCTTGCTCGTCAAGGTGACAGGCTACCTCTCGAGGTAGCCTTTTTATTTTGAGCAAAAAACAGGCAAAACCTAGATCTCATTTATAATAATGCCCATTAAATTAGAAATTTTTTAACAGCAAAGCCTCTTTGATATTTTTTTTATCAATCTTGGTTGCATTTTTTAATCAGAATGGCAAATTGAAGTTAACAGATTAAACGAAATTCAAAGGGAAGTAGTATGTGTTCGATTTTTGGTATTTTAGATATAAAAAGTGATGCGTCCGCTTTGCGCCCTGTGGCGTTGGAAATGTCTAAAAAGCTGCGTCACCGTGGTCCAGACTGGTCCGGTATCTACTCATCAGATAACGCGATCCTTGCGCATGAGCGCTTGGCAATTGTCGGTCTGAACAGTGGGGCACAACCGCTCTACAGCCCAGATAAAAAACACATCCTTGCTGTCAATGGTGAAATCTACAACCACAAAGAAATTCGTGCTCGTTACGAAGGTAAATACGATTTTCAAACCGACTCTGACTGTGAAGTGATCCTCGCTCTTTACCAAGACATGGGAGCGGACCTACTGGAAGAGCTAAACGGTATTTTTGCCTTCGTTCTTTATGATGAAGAGAAAGATCAATACTTAGTTGGCCGAGATCACATCGGTATTATCCCGCTTTACCAAGGCTACGATGAGCACGGCAACTATTACGTTGCATCGGAAATGAAAGCTTTGGTGCCCGTTTGTCGCACCGTGAGTGAATTCCCACCGGGCAGTTACTACGGTAGCAGCGATGCAGAGCCTCAACGCTACTACATCCGCGATTGGAATGAATTTGCCGCCGTTGAAAACAACACCACCAGCAAAGAAGAGCTCACAGAAGCGCTAGAAGCCGCGGTTAAACGTCAGCTCATGACCGACGTGCCTTATGGCGTACTTTTGTCCGGAGGGCTAGATTCGTCCATCACCTCCGCCGTGGCGAAACGTTTTGCCGCCATGCGTATTGAAGATGATGAACAGTCTGAAGCTTGGTGGCCACAACTGCACTCGTTTGCGGTCGGCTTGGAAGGCGCGCCCGACCTCAAGGCAGCCCGTGAAGTAGCAGAGCAAATTGGGACCGTTCACCATGAGATGACCTACACCATCCAAGAAGGGCTTGATGCGATTCGTGATGTGATTTACCACATTGAGACTTACGATGTGACCACGATACGTGCGTCAACCCCGATGTTCTTAATGGGACGTAAGATCAAAGCTATGGGAATTAAAATGGTGCTCTCGGGCGAAGGAGCCGATGAGATTTTCGGCGGATACCTCTACTTCCATAAAGCCCCCAACGCGAAAGAGTTCCATGAAGAGACCGTGCGCAAGTTGCTCGCTCTGAACATGTTTGACTGTGCTCGCGCAAACAAGTCCCTTGCGGCTTGGGGTGTGGAAGGTCGCGTGCCATTCTTGGACAAAGAGTTTATCGACGTCGCGATGCGTCTCAACCCGAAAGATAAAATGTGTGGTAACGGTAAGATGGAAAAACACATCTTGCGTGAGTGTTTCGAACACTACTTGCCAGAATCAATTGCATGGCGTCAGAAAGAGCAGTTCTCAGATGGCGTGGGTTACAGCTGGATCGATACGCTAAAAGCGGTAGCGGAAGAGAAAGTCACAGATCAGCAGATGGAAACCGCTGCGTTCCGTTTCCCGTACAACACGCCAACCACCAAAGAAGGCTACGTCTATCGCGAAATCTTTGAAGAGTTGTTCCCACTTCCTTCAGCAGCCGAGTGTGTACCTGGTGGTCCATCGGTGGCGTGTTCATCGGCAAAAGCGATTGAATGGGATGAGTCGTTCAAAAACTTCGCAGACCCATCAGGTCGCGCAGTGAAAAGTGTGCACAACGAAGCTTACTAAATCACGCTAGAGCGGTAATGACACCCTAGTGACAAAAAGGCTCCCCAGTGAAACTGGGGAGCCTTTTTTACCAATCGAACTCACTAAACTGGACATCTTGCTGACTAAACATCGAAATCTTGGTTGCCCACACTCACTTCCACGTGTTGATTGAGAAGCTTGACCAATAAAATCGATCGCAGCTCCCCATCTGATTCTTTAAAGATGGCCTCAACCCCAGCAAACGGGCCCGTTAACACCGACACAGGCTGCCCAGCTTTAGGGATCCCTTGGTTGTCTTGTGGCTGCATCGATTCCATCGACTTTAACCCTTCAATCAAATCTGGTGAAACCACTTGAGGCATTGCGCCCCTGCGGACAAAATCCACCACACCGCGCGTCGAGCGTATGGTGGTAAACGCCGGTCCCTGTTGTGGGTCAAAGCAGATAAATACATAACACGGGAAAAGGGGTTCTGGCTTGGTTTGTCGCTTACCTCGGCGAATCGCAGTTCGTGTGATCACGGGGTAATAACACTCAACCTTCTGATTTTCTAAATGCTGTTGAGCGCGTTCTTGTTCGCCACGTTTGCAATAAAGTAAGTACCACTGCTTCATCTTAGTTCGCCAATCTATCGTTTTGCGCCATCCTACCATTCTCGTGACCATGGGGGAATTCGTGAGCGTTTGTCATCACCTTAGTTCTGGGTTTTGTCTGTATGCTTTCGCCTCAGGGAACATGGTGTTGTGCTCTCTGCTCTCGATGAGCAAAATTATGCTATAACCTAGTCACAGTCCGAGCCAGTTGTTGGCCTTCCCACTAGGATACTTCGAATGCATAAATGGCTACTCTCTTGTGTTACTTTGTTCTGCTGCACTCTGCAAGCGGAGCCGCTCTATTGGCACGCCAGTAAAGGGGCGTTAGATTTTCATATCATTGGTTCGGTTCACGTCGGTGACGACAGTATGTACCCACTCCCGTCCCCTATCAGCGCAGCTCTCGAACATAGTGACGGATTGATCGTCGAAACCGATATCCACAACGGTCAAGCCGTCAGCTACCCGCAGCAGACGATCAGCAGCGCAGAGATCTTATCCGCCAAGCAAAAACAAGAGCTCTCTGGCATTGCCAATTTGCTGAGCCTCAATGAAGCGCAACTGCTTGCCTCGCCTCCTTGGGCTAGTGCGCTGACCATTCAGATGCGCCAAATTGAGTACCTCGGATTTCAAGCCAGTAAAGGCGTCGATGCCTACCTGCTGACCCAAGCGAACAATCTTAATGTTCCGGTGCTCTCTTTAGAAAGCATGCAATTTCAAATCGATATGCTGGCAAGCGATCCTGACGTAGGCCAAGAGATGTTGACAAGCATGATCGATGACTTTGATCACTCTGAACACATGGCAAAATGTTTAATCAAAAGTTGGATCTCGGGTGACCAAGCGCAGCTCGAAGAGTTTGCTCAGTTAACCAAGATGTCACCCGACTTTGAGCAAGCATTTTTAATTGACCGAAACCTCGACTGGGCCACCAAACTCAGCAGCCCAAACTGGCTACCCAATGCCAACGGCAGCTACGTGATTGTGGTGGGCGCATTGCACCTGGTCGGAAAGCACAACTTGATTGAACTGCTGCAAGCTCAAGGATTCGAGATTGAGCAACTCGCCCAAACCACCCCCGCAGGCTGTGAATTTAAGTATTAATGGAGTAAGAGGCGATAAATCTCTCGTCTAGACGTAAAAAAGCCCCGCTATCACTAGCGAGGCTTTAAGAAAGTGGTCGGTGAAGAGGGATTCGATCGGACTGGCGCTCCATCGGACCGGCGCACCAGCCCCACGACCCGTAATGCGTAGCATAGTTGTATAAACGTAAAAAGCCCCGCTATTGCTAGCGGGGCTTTAAGAAAATGGTCGGTGAAGAGGGATTCGAACCCCCGACCCTCTGGTCCCAAACCAGATGCGCTACCAAGCTGCGCTATTCACCGAGAACGGAGCCGTATATTACGGATTCTGTTTGCCAACGCAAGCCATTTCCCGCACTTTTTTCCAAATCCGCACTGTTTGACTAAAACGCGAGCAACGGGCCACAAAATGTGAGCAAACACACAGCAAGCAGAACAAAAACGCAACCTTCGGATAACACTTGATCTAGATCAGTGTTGAATTAATGACCAGCCATTACCTTAAATTCCGTCAACACACTTTGTATTTGGCGGAGGAACTATGGACTTTTGGCTTGATCTTCTCTTTGGTAATGCAGTAGGTCTATCTTCAATGATTGTCATCTTGGGTGCCTTTAGTCTCATGCTCTTTTACGGAGCTTTCTTCGTCTACAAGGTGATGAATGACAAATCTCCTCACTAGAATCGCTTAGCTCTATTCTCCGAATAGACATTCGCTATGCACCGAAGTAGACACACTGTTTACTTCGGTTTTTTATTTCTTACTGATCACAACAGGCTTACGTCAGTATAATAGCTATATTGATTGAATACTCTGAGATACCGTCATGTCTAACGACGACGATTTTGCACTGTTTCAGCAAATGATGGGAGACGTTAAACCCATCAAGCAAGACACCACTCAACACGTCAAAATACATCAGGTCACCCAAGCGCAGTTGGCTAAACGCGAAGCGGCTATGTGGCTCAGCGATGATGCTCCCGAGTACCTCTCCATTGACCATGCGCCGATGCTCAAACCCGAAGACATCATTGAGTACAAGCGCGATGGTGTACAAGATGGGGTCTTTCGTAAACTGCGCCTGGGTAAGTACCCACTTCAAGCAAGGTTAGATTTACACCGTAAGACGCTCAAACAAGCGCGTGACGAAGTGCTCACCTTTCTCAAACAGTGCATGCGCATGGATATTCGCACGGTGCTGATCATTCATGGTCGAGGCGAAAAATCCAATCCCCCCGCCATGATGAAAAGTTATCTTGCAAAGTGGCTATCACAAATCAATGACGTCCAATGTGTACACAGTGCACAGCGTTTTCACGGCGGCACGGGTGCGGTCTACGTCATGCTGAGAAAAAGTGCCGACAAGAAACAAGAGACTCGTGAGCGTCATCAAAAACGGCTCGGGTAAAACCATTTCCGATCGTTATGGTTGGTCTAAGATAGACAGAGTGATACACTCCCCGACCCCGATTTCGGATCCATCCACCACCACATCACGGGTTGCCGTTGTGAAACGTAAAGAGAATGCTCATGTCCCAAGATAGCGCGAAACGCCTTAACAAATTCATCAGTGAAACCGGCTTTTGTTCACGTCGAGAAGCAGACCGACTGATAGAGCAAGGTCGAGTCACCATTAATGGCCAAGTGCCGGAAATGGGCACCAAGGTGCTTCCCGGAGACGATGTTCAAGTCGATGGAAAACCTATCAGTGGTGCCACCGATAAACCGATTTATATCGCTTTAAATAAACCGACTGGCATCACCTGTACAACCGAGCGAGATGTACCGGGTAACATTGTTGACTTTATTGGCCACAAAAAGCGTATCTTCCCAATTGGTCGCTTAGATAAGCCGTCGGACGGGTTGATCTTTCTGACCAATGATGGCGATATCGTCAACAAAATTCTTCGTGCGGGTAACCATCACGAAAAAGAGTACGTCGTGCGTGTCGACAAGCCCATCACCGATGACTTTATTCATAGGATGAGCAGCGGCGTCCCGATTTTAGATACCGTCACGCTACCGTGCCGTGTCACCAAGGAAACCAAGTTTTCATTTCGAATCGTGCTGACACAAGGGTTGAACCGTCAAATACGCCGTATGTGTGAAGCGCTGGGATACGAAGTATTCAAGTTGCGCCGAGTTCGCATCATGAACATTACCTTGGATGGCATTCCTAACGGTCAATGGCGCTACTTGTCTGATCAAGAGGTTGAGACGATTCTCGCAATGTGTGAGGGCTCAAGCGGGACTGAAGAAGCCTCAAAGGTTGACAGCAAAGGGCGCAGAATTCGCCGCGCAACCGATGCAAAGCTCTTTGATAGTCGAGAAGAGAATCAAGAATCCAAAGCGCGACGCAATCAAAAGCCGCGAACGTTTAAAGGTCGCAATGCCGATGATCTTCGTCACGCGCCTAATTCGAAAAAGGGCCGAGCCCATCACCACAATCCGAACCAAAAGCCCGCCACCAAACACTCAGGCCCCACGACCAAACCGGCAAAACCACGCACCGGCGGCACGCTAAGTTTGAAGAAGTAACGCAGGCGAAGTATCCGTTCAGCGCTTTGCTGCAATGAAAAAGGAGCATCATTCAATGCTCCTTTTTAGTCTTTACAGGTCAGTCAACACACTAGCGTATAAAGTGACTTAGATATCAACGATTACTTAGTGCCGAAAATCTTGTCACCGGCATCACCAAGACCAGGGACAATGTAACCTTTATCGTTCAGTCTGCTGTCAATAGCAGCGGTGTATAGTTCCACATCTGGGTGCGCTTTTTCTAGAGCTTCGATGCCTTCTGGCGCAGCAACCAACACCAACACTTTGAATGACTGACAACCTTGCTCTTTAAGAAGGTCAATCGTCGCAATCATAGAGCCGCCGGTAGCAAGCATAGGGTCAACAACCAACGCGATACGCTCATCAATGTTTGACGCCAGTTTGTTGAAGTAAGGCACAGGCTCCAACGTCTCTTCGTCACGGTAAATACCCACCACACTGATGCGTGCACTAGGAATGTGCTCAAGCACGCCGTCCATCATACCTAGACCAGCACGAAGAATCGGTACAACGGTGACTTTCTTACCCTTGATTTGATCCACTTCTACCGGACCATTCCAACCGTCAATGGTTACTTTTTCTGTTTCAAAGTCTGCGGTCGCTTCATAGGTCAGCAAGCTGCCGACTTCTGTTGCAAGCTCGCGAAAACGCTTAGTGCTGATATCACCTTCTCGTAGAAGACCAATTTTGTGTTTCACAAGAGGGTGTTTAACTTCAACAACTTTCATTTCCATCTCCGGATCTATGGCAAATTTCAAATAAACTTGTCGATTATAAACGATTTCGTTCACAATTTCTTGTCGTAGCGCAAAAGAAAAAACTTGCGCAAACGTTTGCTATCTAGCTTTGACCACTGGTAGAATAGCGCCGTTTTCACATCCAACTTTCTAACCGAGGACTTCCCCGTGAGTGCTGATAACACTTCTCTTAGCTATAAAGATGCTGGCGTTGACATTGATGCAGGCAACGCACTTGTTGACCGTATTAAAGGTGCGGTAAAACGTACACGTCGCCCTGAAGTAATGGGTGGTATTGGTGGTTTTGGCGCGCTGTGCGAACTGCCAACCAAGTACAAGCATCCAGTTCTCGTCTCAGGGACAGACGGTGTGGGCACTAAGCTGCGCCTTGCTTTGGATATGAAAAAGCATGACACCATCGGTATTGACCTTGTGGCAATGTGTGTCAACGACCTGATTGTTCAAGGTGCAGAGCCGCTGTTCTTCTTGGATTACTACGCAACAGGTAAGTTGGATGTCGATACGGCAGCGGATGTTGTGTCAGGTATTGCAGACGGCTGTGTGCAAGCAGGTTGTGCACTGATCGGTGGTGAAACCGCAGAAATGCCAGGGATGTATGAAGGCGAAGACTATGACGTAGCAGGCTTTTGTGTTGGCGTCGTCGAAAAAGAAGACGTGATTGACGGCACGAAAGTCGCTGCTGGCGACGCGCTGATCGCGGTCGGTTCAAGCGGCCCACACTCAAACGGTTACTCACTCATTCGTAAGATTCTTGAAGTCTCTGGTGCTGACAAAAACGAACAGTTAGCTGACAAAACGATTGGTGAGCACCTACTCGAACCCACCAAAATTTACATCAAATCGGCACTCAAGATGATTGAGCAGCATGACATTCATGCCATCTCGCACATCACTGGTGGCGGTTTCTGGGAAAACATCCCTCGCGTACTGCCTGAAGGCACCAAAGCGGTGATCGATGGTAACAGCTGGGAATGGCCAATTATCTTCAAATGGCTACAAGAGAAAGGCAACGTCACACCCCACGAAATGTACCGCACATTTAACTGTGGTGTTGGTCTGATTGTCGCCCTACCTAAAGCACAAGCGGACGCAGCGGTTGAACTGTTGAAAGCCGAAGGCGAGAACGCTTGGGTAATTGGTGAGATTGCAACAGCGCAAGCAGGCGAAGAACAAGTAGAGATCAACTAAAGATGAAAAGCGTTGTTGTTTTAGTTTCAGGGAATGGTTCTAACTTGCAAGCGATTATTGATGCTTGTGAAACCAACATCGATAATGGCCGAGTAACCGCTGTTTTTTCAAACAAAGCAACCGCTTACGCTTTGGAACGTGCGAAAAAAGCCGGTGCTGGCGCACACTTTCTTGATCCAAGCTCATTCGATACTCGCGACGCCTTTGATCGCGAGTTGATGAAACAGATGGATGAATACAAGCCTGACGTTGTGGTTTTGGCAGGTTACATGCGCATTTTAAGTGGCGAGTTCGTTCGTCACTTTATGGGGCGAATGATCAACATCCACCCATCGCTGTTACCCAAATACCCAGGGCTCAACACTTACCAACGTGCCATTCACGCCGGTGACGAAGAGCATGGTACCAGTGTCCATTTTGTCACTGAGCAACTTGACGGCGGGCCTGTCATTTTACAGGCGAAAGTACCGATCTTTGATGAAGACACCGTCGAAACCCTCACCGAGCGTGTGCAAACGCAAGAGCACAAAATCTACCCTCTGGTCGTAAAGTGGATGGTGGAAGAGCGCCTCGTGATGAAAGATGGCAAAGAAGCCTACCTCGATGGCAAGCTGCTCGGCATGCATGGTTACGCCGAAGAGTAATCAAACCGTTTCAATCCAATTGGCGAGCGTTAATGCTCGCTTTTTTTTTCGCTGCGTTTCTCCCACCTCACCCTGTTGGTGAAAAAATCGACTAAGGCTTCACGAGTTTGCGCTAGCGCAACCGGGCGCTTTGAGTTTCCTCTCGTCCCTGTGTATATTTGAGAGCAGTTATCATTTGTTAAGGATACCAACATGCAAGTTTATCAGTGCTGTGACATGATTCGTGAGCTTTATGCCCAGATCGGTAGTGGCGATCAAGCCTATGTCCCACAAGCCATCACCTGCGCGCTCAAAGCGCTTAATGACATTGCAGCGGATGACGCGCTGCCTAAATCGGTACGAGAAAAAGCGGCCTTCGCAGCGGCCAATCTGCTGATTTCTGATTTTGAGGATGCATGATGAATTTGAGCAATTTTGCCAAGATGGATAGCGTGATGCTGATGAGCATCGTCAACATGAAATTGCGCGATGATTTTGCAGGGGATCTGGACAAGCTTGTAGCGTATTTCGATATTGACCGTGCTGCCCTTGAAGCAAAGCTTGCCAGCGCAGGATTTGAATACTTGCCTGAGGCGGGGCAGTTTCGTTAACGCGACCGCCTCTCTGCGAGCGCGAGATTGTTTTGGCTAGCGCTCAAAACAAACGTGCCTACACTCAGGTAGGCACAATAAGGTCGACAACAGTGATTACTTGGCTTTTTTACGCGCGTTGTGACCGGCTTGCGCTTTGGCGAATACCGCCAATTGCTCTTCACCCCAAGCTTGTGCAGCTTGTTCAGACTCAAACCCTGTTTCACTTTTTGAAACGTGAGTTTTACGTGATGTCACTTGGCGAGTGATTGTCGCACACCACTGTGACTCTTGTTGAGTAACACGCAACGCATATTTTTTGTTGGCATTCATAAATTGTTTCCTCAGACCAAGCGACCCTAATGATTGGGCCCTTCGCAAAAAAGTGCGCTATTAGAGCTTAAAAAAGCATCGCTGGCTAGTAGTTTTTTCGCTAAAAACACTTTTCGCTAAAAATAAAAAAGCGCAGCGAATTCACGCTACGCTTTTGACTAAATTAATCAGGCTTAGCCGATGTTCTTACGTGCGTTTTGGAACATACGCATCCAAGCACCGTTTTCACCCCAACCTTCTGGTGCCCATGAGTTGGCAACCGTGCGGAATACACGCTCAGGGTGTGGCATCATAATGGTCACACGACCATCTTGTGTAGTAAGACCGGTAATCGCATTTGGCGAACCGTTCGGGTTGTTCGGGTATTGCTGTGTTGGGTTACCGTGGTTATCAACGTAACGTACTGCAACCGTACCAGACGCTTCAATCGCCGCTAGGTGGTCCGCATCACGTACTTCAACGCGACCTTCGCCGTGAGAAACCGCGATAGGCATACGAGAGCCTGCCATACCATCAAAGAACACAGAATCCGATTTCTGTACTTCCACTAGGCTAAAGCGAGCTTCAAAACGCTCAGATTCGTTGCGAACAAAACGTGGCCACAAATCAGCGCCAGGGATCAGCTCTTTCAGGTTCGATAGCATCTGACAGCCGTTACACACACCAAGAGAGAAGGTATCGTCACGGTTGAAGAAGCTTTGGAACTGCTCACGCGCTTGTGGGTTGAATAGGATAGACTTCGCCCAACCTTCACCAGCACCTAGTACGTCACCGTAAGAGAAGCCGCCACACGCCACAAGACCTTGGTATTCATCCAACGCTGCCTGACCCGTTAGGATGTCGCTCATGTGGATGTCGGTCGCTTCAAAGCCAGCACGGTCAAATGCCGCTGCCATTTCAACGTGAGAGTTGACGCCCTGCTCACGCAAGATAGCCATTTTCGGCTTCGCACCTTTTGCGATGTAAGGCGCAGCAACATCTTCGTTGACATCAAAGCTTAGATTAACGTTCAGACCTGGATCAGAGTTGTCTTTCTTCGCTTCAAACTCTTGGTCAGCACAGGCAGGGTTGTCACGTAGACCTTGCATCTTATGTGTGGTCTCAGCCCAGATAGTGCGAAGTTCTGTACGAGAGCGCTCAAGGATAACCGTCTCACCCGCGGTGATAACAAAGTTATCTGTTGCTTCCACTGAACCAATAACGTGAGAAGATGCCTCTAGGCCGTTGGCTGCCAATACCGCTTTCACTGTGTCTAGGTCAACGTTCTTCACCTGAACAACCGCGCCTAGCTCTTCGTTAAATAGCGCGGCAAGTGCATCGTCGCCTAGGTTTGCGATGTCCGCTTTCACGCCACAGTGACCCGCAAAGGCCATCTCTGCCAAGGTCACGAACAGACCGCCATCCCCTTTATCGTGGTAAGCCACCAGCTTGTCATCACGAACTAGCGTTTGCATGGCGTCAAAGAAGCCTTTTAGCTGCTCTGCGTTATCCACGTCCGCAGGCTTATCACCCAGTTGTTTGTAAACCTGTGCCAGTGCTGTCGCGCCTAGACGGTTCTTACCGTTACCAAGGTCAACAAGAACCAGTGACGTCTCGCCTTTGTCAGTATGTAGCTGAGGCGTTACTGTCTTACGAACATCTTCAACACGACCAAATGCGGTGATCACCAATGAAAGTGGTGAGGTCACCTCTTTGCTTTCACCATTATCTTCCCATTTAGTCTTCATCGACATGGAATCTTTACCCACCGGGATAGTAAGACCTAGCGCTGGACATAGCTCTTCACCGACGGCTTTCACTGCTTCGTAAAGACCGGCATCTTCGCCTGGATGACCTGCTGGAGACATCCAGTTCGCTGACAGTTTGATGCGCTTGATATCACCGATATCTGTCGCTGCAATGTTTGTTAGAGACTCACCTACTGCTAGACGTGCTGATGCACCAAAGTCTAGAAGAGCCACTGGTGTGCGCTCACCCATAGACATCGCTTCACCGTGGTAAGAGTCGTAGCTTGCTGCGGTTACCGCGCAGTTTGCCACTGGAACCTGCCAAGGACCAACCATCTGGTCACGCGCAACAAGACCGGTTACCGAGCGGTCACCAATAGTGATCAGGAAGGTTTTCTCTGCCACTGTTGGTAGGCGTAGAACGCGATCAACCGCTTCGTTAATTTCGATGCCATCGCGATCAATCGCTGGGCTATCGACTTTAAGTGTTTTCGCATCACGGTGCATCTTCGGCGTTTTACCCAACAAGATGTCCATTGGCATATCGATTGGCGTGTTGTCGAAGTGAGAATCTTCTAGCGTTAGGTGACGCTCTTCAGTTGCGACACCGACCACCGCGTAAGGCGCACGTTCACGCTTACAGATCGCATCAAATACGTCCATGTTCTCTGGTGCTACTGCCATAACGTAACGCTCTTGAGACTCGTTACACCAGATCTCAAGTGGGCTCATGCTTAGCTCGTCATTTGGTACGTCGCGTAGCTGGAATAAACCACCACGTTCGCCATCATCACACAGCTCTGGTAGTGCATTTGAGATACCGCCTGCGCCCACATCGTGGATAAACGCGATTGGGTTGCTCTCACCAAGCTGCCAACAACGGTCGATCACTTCCTGACAGCGGCGTTCCATCTCTGGGTTTTCACGCTGTACAGAAGCAAAGTCAAGATCTTCCGCAGACTGACCTGACGCCATTGAAGAGGCCGCACCACCGCCAAGACCAATGTTCATCGCAGGACCACCCAGTACGATGAGTTTTGCACCCACAGGGATCTCTTTCTTCTGAACGTGCTCGTCACGGATATTACCCATACCACCAGCAATCATGATTGGCTTGTGGTAACCACGGATCTCTTCACCCGCGTGAGAGGTCACTTTCTCTTCGTAAGTACGGAAGTAACCCAGTAGATTTGGACGACCAAATTCGTTGTTGAATGCCGCACCACCAAGAGGGCCTTCTAGCATGATATCAAGGGCGTTGACGATACGACCTGGCTTACCAAAATCGGTTTCCCATGGCTGTTCAAAACCTGGAATACGTAGGTTAGAGGTAGTAAAACCAACCAGACCGGCTTTAGGCTTGCCGCCAATACCCGTTGCACCTTCGTCACGAATCTCACCACCAGAACCGGTAGACGCACCTGGCCAAGGCGAGATAGCGGTTGGGTGGTTGTGCGTCTCAACCTTCATTAGGATGTGAGCATCTTCGTGGTGGTAGGTGTATTGACGAGTGTCAGGATCTGGGAAGAAACGACCTACTTTTGAACCCGTCATGACTGCTGCGTTATCTTTGTAAGCAGACAAAACGTGATCAGGTGTCGTTTCAAAGGTGTTCTTGATCATCTTAAACAGCGACTTTTCTTGATCAACACCGTCGATCGTCCAGTCTGCGTTAAAGATTTTATGACGACAGTGCTCTGAGTTTGCTTGAGCAAACATCATCAGTTCGATGTCGTTCGGGTTGCGACCCAGTTTAGTAAAGTTTTCTACTAGGTAATCAATTTCATCTTCCGCCAGTGCCAAGCCCAAGGAAACGTTTGCTTCTTCAAGCGCAAGACGACCGCCCGCAAGAATATCAACGTGAGCAACAGGCTTAGGTTCAGCAACGCTAAACAGTGCAGAGGCAGCATCAAGCTGAGTAAATACGGATTCCATCATGCGGTCATGGATAAGTGCTTTCACCGCATCCACTTGTGCGTCGTTTAACGCGACCGATGATTCAATGTAGTATGCCGTACCACGCTCTAAACGCTTAACACTTGAAAGGCCGCAGTTATGCGCAATGTCGGTGGATTTAGAAGACCAAGGAGAGATGGTGCCCGGACGAGGAGTCACAAGCAACAAAAGACCTTCAGGTGCGTGCTCTTCGATCGTTGGGCCGTAGGTCAACAACTTTTCTAGCTTTGCTAGTTCAGCGTCAGACAGATCTGCGGTAAGGTCAGCAAAGTGCATAAACTCAGCGTAAATACCTGTCACAGGCAGGTCTTGTTCACGACAAAGTTCTACTAGTTTGTTAACACGAAACTCAGAAAGAGCTGGGGAGCCACGCAAAATTCTCATGTGCTTAGGTCTCTTATGCAATTGATTAAGATGATATTGGAATAAATTCAATACGTTATAAAAAACAGTTCAAACCTATGCCAATCGCACCTCTGCGTTTGCGAGCGCATTATATAGCAATTGGTTTTGTGATGTAACACCAAACGCAACCGTTTGCGTCATTTTTTTCATCGGCGTACCGCCAGCACAATCGCCGCAAAGCCTTTCTTTCCTGTCCCGTCCACAAGCTCACCCTGTACGGAAGAGCATGAGCCATCATGGCCTGTGAACATGATGTTTTTTTGAACTCTTCGGCTTCGCCGTCGATAGTTTCTTGCCTTGTGATGACACTTTGATATAAATGCCCTACTGGAAGTATGAGACTCTCTTTAATGAACAAGTATGACTTTAGCCCGCTGAAAGCCTTGTGCGCGCTGCTTTTTTCTGCGCTTTTTTTGACGGGATGCCAAATTGAATCTAAGCCGAAAAGCGAATTAGACCAAATTCGCGAACGTGGAGTGCTTCGCGTTGGCACCCTCAATAACCAGCTCTCCTATTATATTGGTCCTGATGGCCCGGCAGGCCTTGATTACGAAATCGCCCGTGAATTTGCCAACGAGCTTGGTGTGCAATTGGAGATGAAACCTGCCTATCGCATTTCGAGCCTCTACCCAGCGCTGGAAAAGGGTGAGATCGATATTATCGCGGCGGGCCTCAGTCAATCACCTGAGCGCATGAGCCGTTTTCGCCCTGCCCCCGCCTATTATTACGTCAGTCAACAACTGGTGTATCGCAAAGGGCAGTGGCGACCACGAAATCTAGAGCAGTTGATTGAGCGACAGGCCGAGCTCATTGAAGAGAACGACGGCAAGCCCGTTTTAAGTATTGTCAGTGACTCTCACTTCAATAAGACGTTAGGAGAGATTCAAATCGACTACCCGGAGTTTACCTATAAGGTCGACGCCAATGTCGATGTCAATGACCTGCTCAAGCAGGTCTCTGATGGTGAACTGCTATTTACCGTCGCAGACTCGGTCGAGATCTCGCTATCACAGCGGATTTATCCCGATGTGGCACTGGCGTTTGAGCTGACCGAAGATCAGCCCATCTCCTGGTTCTTACGACGCAGCCAAGACGAAAGCCTCTACGCCTTGCTGATCGAGTTCTTTGGTCATCTACAACAATCCGGGCATCTCGCCTCACTGGAAGAGAAATACATCGGCCATATCGACAGCTTTGATTACGTCGATACCCGCGCCTTTATCCGCGCGTTGGATTCCACGCTACCGACGTGGTCGCCACTGTTTAAGAAATACTCCGATGAGTTTGATTGGCGATTGGTCGCAGCACTGGCTTATCAAGAATCACACTGGAACCCTCGCGCCAAATCACCAACCGGGGTTCGTGGCATGATGATGCTGACGCTGCCGACAGCCAAAAGTGTGGGCGTGACCAACCGACTCGATCCAGAGCAATCGGTAAGAGGTGGCGTTGAGTATTTGCGGCGCATGGTGGCGCGCATTCCAGACACCATCGAAAGCCACGAGAAAATTTGGTTTGCGTTGGCGTCGTACAATGTCGGCTATGGTCATGTAATGGACGCCCGCCGCCTGACGAAAAAACAAGGCGGCAACCCCGATGCTTGGTCAGATGTCAAAGACAGACTGCCCCTGCTTCGCCTTAAGAAGTACTACAGTACCACTCGCTATGGCTACGCCCGGGGTGATGAAGCACGCAACTATGTGGAGAATATTCGTCGCTACTATCAGAGCATTATTGGTCACGTTGAACAGAAGGAGTCCAGCATTGAGGACTTGACCGTTGACGATCTGGTGGTGATCGAACTGCCAGACGAAGAAGAGCCGGAAGGCGAGGCCGTCATCGAACAAGAAATCGAAAGCGCCTCTTCCGCTGACAGCCATCTCGATCAATAATAAGCCGAGCACAGAGCTTAGCGTCGCGAACTCTCGCGCGCTAAGCCCATTTCTATCCTGTGCCTAATCACTCACGTAACATTCTTAAAACGGTAACATTGGACGGTTATAAGAATCGACACCTAGGACAAAGTTTCCTTAGGTGACACATGAGTGTCTGTCGTTAACATTAGCTAGGAGGTTGTTTTATGCGTCGACGTAAACTGCAGTCAAAACGCCTTAACAAGACTGTATCAGCGAATCGCCGAAAGCGAATGATCAGCAACAACAAGAAGAAAGTCATCGCACGTCACCGTGCATTTATGCAACTCATTTGTGCATAAACCCTACAGAGCAAACATCTTACTTAAGATGTTTGCTTAAAAACTCCCCCACCTACTCCATCGACTCTGACGCATCGTCATTTTTTAACGCTTGCTTGGCCGCTTTTTTCTCTTTTCTACGTCGGCGAAAAAAGGCCTGAAGCTGCTCTCGGCATTCCGACTCCAACAATCCATGCTCGACGTCTGCGTAATGGTACGCGGCTTGGTGTTCAAACAAGTTTAATACCGTACCTGCGGCCCCCGCTTTTAAGTCCGGTGCGCCAAACACAATCCGTTTAACGCGGCTGTGAAGCAGGGCTCCTGCACACATAGGGCAAGGCTCTAGTGTGACGTATAACGTGGTGTCTAATAAGCGGTAGTTGCCAAGCTGTTGCCCTGCTTGGCGCAACACTTGAATCTCCGCATGTGCGGTTGCATCGTGTTGACCAATCGACTGATTCCATCCTGTCGCGATAACCTTCCCCTCCTTGACCAGCACCGCGCCGACGGGGACTTCACCTTGCTGTTCAGCCAGTTTGGCTTGCTCCATCGCAAGACGCATAAAGAGTTCATCTTGGGGGGTAAATGTGTCGGTAGACAAAGGAGAATCCTCGATGGTAATTAAGAGGCTTGATCCTAGTGGTTTGTGGGTGAAATGGGAAGTGGGTTGTGGGTTGTGGGTTGTGGGTTGTGGGTTGTGGGTTGTGGGAAAGAATACGCCAGCGGGATCGCTGGCGTAAATCTTTAATTTAGGAGACTTGGCTCATAGTGAAACCAAGTCGCCGCGCTTACATCACGTAAGTGTAAGGCGCTTGAATACCAAGTGGGATACCGATAGCCCAGTACGCTAGCAAGAAGATAGACCAGCCAATCAGCATCGCAATTGAGAATGGCATCATCAACGATGCTAGAGTACCGATACCCGTCGACTTCACGTAGCGTTGACAGTACACCACCACCAATGGGAAGAAGACCATCAACGGTGAAATGATGTTAGACACTGAGTCACCAACACGGTACGCCGCTTGAGACAGCTCAGGAGAGATGCCTACAGCCATCAACATTGGCACAAGAATTGGACCAATCAATGCCCATTTCGCCGACGCAGAGCCAATCAACAAGTTCACAGCGGCTGTCAGTAGAATCATACCAATAATGGTCGCTTCACCCGGCAGGTTCATCGCTTTCAGGCCTTCTGCACCGTACAACGCCAACATAGTACCGATGTTCGATTGTGCGAAAGCAGAAAGGAATTGAGCACAGAAGAACGACATCACAATGTACGCGCCCATGGTCGCCATGGTGTCGGACATCGCTTTAATAACGTCGTTACTGGTCTTAAACGTACCGGCAACCTTACCGTAAACGTAACCAGGGATGATAAACAGAATAAAGATCAGTGGCACGATAGACTTCATCAGCGGCGCTGAGAACGCAGTAATTTCACCCTCTGGTGAGCGCAGTGCAGAAGACTCCGGAATAATCGCTGCAATCAGCAGTGCAATACCCGCCATCATCGACCAACCGGCATAACGAAACGCTTTCGATTCCAGCTCTGTAAATGAACCGAGATCCGGGGCTTTCTCCGCATCATCATCAATCGGTGTTTTTGCTAGGCGAGGCTCGATGATTTTCTCTGTCACGTACCAACCAATCGCAACAATGATCACTGATGAAAGCCCAGTGAAGAAGATGTTGGCCAGTGGGTTGACGACGTATTGAGGATCAAGCACCTGTGCGGCAGTTTGAGTGAACCCCGCTAACAGAGGGTCAATACCAGAAGGGATAAAGTTAGCAGAGAAACCACCTGACACACCCGCAAAAGCAGCAGCGATACCCGCAAGTGGGTGACGGCCAGCGGCATGGAAAATAATACCACCGAGAGGAATAACCAAAACATAACCCGCATCTGCCGCCGTATGCGACACGATGGCAACCAGAATCAGCATTGGCGTCAGAAGTTTTGCTGGCGTGAAGTTCAGCATCTTCTTAAGACCTGTGGTGATAAAACCAGAAGAGTCAGCCACACCCACACCCAACATCGCCACAAGCACGATACCTAAGGGTGCGAATCCGGTGAAAGTCGTCACCATATTCGCGAGGAAACTGGCTAATGCCTCCCCCGTCAACAGGTTGTTGATCGCCAATGCCTCACCTGTACGAGGATTGATCAGATCAAATGACACATTAGACAACAGCGCTGATGCTGCCCAAGTGATCACCAATGCCCAAAAGAATAAGATCGCCGGATCAGGAATTTTGTTGCCTGCGCGCTCGATAAAGTTTAAAAAGCGATCCATCCCACTCGGCTTAGCAGATGGCGCTGAATTGATTGCTTGGTTACTCATGGTAACTCCATAGTTTGATGTTGTTGCCCTAGACCTTGTTATGTTTTTTGACGGTCTATTATCAGCCAAGCATTCTATAAAACCCGCTTACAAAAAGCACAAGATTCTAAGGTTTTTTCCATAATTGGAGACATGTTTTGCAAAAACGTCAAAGACGTGCAACACAAACACCACAAAAACCCCACCAAATACCTCACAACTCGTTCACTAATTGGAAATTTATTCAGCGCAACCATCAATTGACAACACCTAATCACGAGAGTTATTCAGTCATCAGCAAACTCACTGTAGCTTGACATCATAGTGGTCACGGATAGGGTTTGAGCGGTATCCAACCTATCTCGCCATTCGGTTGTCACTGTGATGGTTTTCAATGCGTTGGATAAGGTTGCAGCAGGCTCACTGGTTTGCCAACGCACGGTAAATGGAGCGTATGTGGTCGCGTCACTGCCACTGGTTATGCTCGTAAAATCGGCGGGAGGTATGCTAGACAACGCCGCTGATGCGCCGCGACTGCGAAACCACTCCAACTGACTTTCTGCGATATTCAGTGCTTGAATACTCTTGACGGCAAAATCGGAGCGCTGCTCAACGTATGCTTGCAGCTTGATCAGTGACAACGAGGCGACACCAATCAAAATAAACGCAATCATTACTTCCACCAAACTAAAACCACGCTGGCTATTTTGCATACCAACCTCCATTGTTCCACATTAGGGTTTTCGGCCGTTGGTAGAGACTATTGGCTGACGAGTAGTCGAGGTCGTACGAGCCATTGAGCACCACTTCACCATTGGGTGAATCGAAATGCATCCCCCCTTTGGGGTGAAACGCGCCATTGTCCAAGTAGACAGTGTGGGTTGAGAGCAGACTTTCTATCGCGCTAAAAAAGCTGACTTCAGACCAATAGTTCGCCAAATTCTCATCGCTAAAAGCGGGACTGGTACGATCCACCATATGAAAAAATGAGCCTGAGTAACTGGTTGAACCTGTCGAGGCAAATATGCCATTGGCGACGACCAGTGAACGCGGCCCTGTGACAGTGAGCGGCGCACTGAGGACGCAGTGGCCTTCTACCCACACTTTGTCATAACTGGCAAAAGCATCCGCCAGTTGTTGATGGCAAGTCTGACCATCCGAGACTTCGGGATTCGTAATTACGTAGTAATCCGCTTTAATATTTGAGATGTTTGACGTCGTTTTGGTGACACCAAAATAGTTATAAAACGGGTCAAGATCGTCGTCTTTGAGATAATCCTGCGCAAAGAGGTCTGGGTCATCGGTGGTATTGCTCCCTTCAGTGGTCGAGGTTTTGTGGCTACTGGCACAGTCACCGGAGAACCCAGGATAAGGGCCATTTGGCATAGGGTCTTCGGTGCTCAATGAAGCACCTGTGGGTGACTCAAACGTCACACGGTGTTTATAGCGAATCGCAACGCACTCATATTCGCCTTCTCCATTCGGCTTTTTAGGCGCATCAGCTGCGATCGCCGCACTGCCACGGATACGCAGATCTGCGGTGGTTTGAATCGCGCCAAGCCCCGTCATGCTACCCCAATAAAACGACTTTTTAAGTTCGTGAGTTGGGCCTTGTGACTCAATCACATAATCGGACGCGGTTAAAGCGCGCAGGTACAAGTCATCGAGCGCTAACGTCTCTTTACAAATTGAATCGAGCAACCCATGCCCCGGCGCCGTCAAATCGGGCACGAGGTTGGGGCTTCCTTTTAAATAGGCATAGACGCACTCGATGCCACCTTCTGCTCGCCAATGAGCTTGTCTAGCTTTGACTTCATTGTGTGAGCGCTTGATCTGGTAAAAGACATGTCGATAAGAAGCCAACACCATCACCAGTGCGATCACCAACAAAATCGATGTGACGAATAGAGTCACCACCCCACGCTGTTTGTACCTAATCATTGCCAATTCCTCTGCAAAGTCACCGAAGAAGTGTCGAACGTCACGCTCGTGTCACCCACCAACTGCGCGCGCAATATGACATTGACCTGTTGGCTGCGTGTCGAGCCTCCTCGAATCGTCTCTGTGTTGACGGTTAACGCGGTGAGGGAAATCTGTTTTGGATCAAAAACGTTGTAACAGTTTCCATGCAGTCCAGAGTCAGTTGCGTCACTGACAGAAAGTGGCGCTGGCGTGTGTTTCTCACAGATTTTGAGCGAGTGGCCGAGCGTCCCGGATGAGCTTGGCTCACGTTTGTAGACCACATTACGAAACGCACTCGCGCCAGACGAGGCAACGCGGTACACATACCCCACCAACTCCGGTGAAGACTGGGTATGAATGACACCCGATGCGCCTGACAACTGGTGATAGGTATCCGTAAGGCCGTCATAGCCTGCGCGCTGCATGTCCTCTTTCATTTGTGCCATCGCAGTCGATAGATTTTGCGCCAGCAGCAACGCTTTGCCTCGCTCGGTTGCCACCGCTTGGCCCCGAATAAACACGCTGCCCACCAGCATGATGGCAATCAATCCAAGGGCCGATGCGATCAGCAACTCGACCAATGACGCACCGCGCTGTAAGTGGCCCCTCGGTTTAGCATTGCGCATAGCCATAATGACTGCCTCCTACTGCGCATATCATCACTCGGCTCGCACCATAAGCACTTTTCAGTTTCAAGTTCTGATTGGTGGTATTGGCAATATAAAACTCCAAATTGCCATCTTTCACTTTGCCACGCACACCATCGAATTTGATTTGATCAGAGGTATAGTTAGAGAGGATCACCACATCTCGAAAGCTTGCGCCATCAAGGTAAAGAATGGGCGTTCCTCCCGAGGTGTCGGAGTCTGTGAGTAGCAGTCTCCACTGACCGGGCAAACTTGGCGTGACAGAGGATTCAATGTGAGCCCACAGATCTTGGTTGCGCCACACCGCTTCCGACTTCGCTTGAACAAGAAAGTGCTCTAGCTCACCCGCGACGCGCTTCATTTGATTGCTTGCACTCATGGTTTGAAAACTCGGCGCGGCCACCGTAAGCACAATTCCGAGCACCACTATCGTGCAGAGCAGCTCAAGCAAGGTAAAGCCGCGAGTCATTTCCCATTTCATTATGTAAACCATCGCATATGCCATTTTTATCTTGCGCACATGCTATCAGCCCATAAAAATAGTTTATAAATCAAAGAGGAAGCATTAGAAATGATTCGAAAAAATCGCTGCAACAACCGAAAAAATCACTTACATGGCATGACATTGCTCGAATTACTCATCGCAGTTGCGATCGTGACGATATTGGCCATGATTGCCTATCCCGCGATGCAGAGCTACGCCTTAAAAGCGCATCGCACTACAGCATTAGCCGATTTGAGCCGCATCCAACTCGCGCTTGAGAAAGGTTACGATGGCAGCTACCTCACCTTGGCATCATCGATTATGTCAGGGTCGAGCTGTACGGTGTGCGAGTCCGACACAGCACGTTACTCACTCAGCATTGTCGCGAGCGCCGCCTCCTATACGATTACGGCAACGCCCAGTGGCGCACAAGCGAGCGATGCGTGTGGCGGTGCGACTTACACCGCGCTGACACTCAATCAGTTGGGTCTGCGCTCACCCGCTAGCTGCTGGAAATAAGCGCAATGTTTGCAACTCAAAGGCATAAAGAGCACAGAATCGCGTTGCGTGCTTGAACTCTTTGGCTTTCGCCCATATGTTGCCTATAGACATCGTGACTACGAACACATCTACTAGCAAGGAATGATCACATGCAATCACCCTATATCGTTGAATTAAATGAGCAGAACTTTCGACAAGTATTGGAAGGCTCAATGCAAACGCCGGTGTTAATTCACTTTTGGGCACCAATGAGCCAAGAGAGTGCGCAAATCATTCCGCAGCTTCAGTCGCTAACCCAGGAATACAACGGCGCCTTTACCTTAGCGCTCCTCAATTGCGAACAAGAGCAAATGATCGCCTCGCAATTTGGCGTGCAAGCGCTCCCGACCATTGCCCTGTTTATGAATGGTCAAGCCGTCGACGGCTTAGGTGGCCCGCAGGGTATTGAAGCGATTCAAGCCATGCTGAGCAAGCATTTGCCAAGCCAAGAAGAGCTGGCGCTCAGTCAAGCGCTGACTCTGATTGAGCAAAAGCAGTACACTCAAGCACTGCCGATTCTTCAAAGTCTTGGTGAAGAGTGGCAACAAAAAGGTGACGTGAAACTCGCCATCGCAGACTGCTTACTCGAGACCCAAGTGTTTGATGAGGCAAAAGCCATGCTGAGCCATATTCCGCTTGAGTACCAGGATAACTACTACAAAGGCTTAATCGCAAAATTAGAGTTGCATGAGCAATCCGCCAACAGCCCAGAGATTCAATCTCTCGAAGCTGACTTAGCGAATGACCCAGACAACGCCAAATTGGCATCCGAATTGGCACTTTGCTACCACCAAGTTAAGCGCGATGAAGAAGCCCTTGCACTACTTTGGACATTTCTTAAGAAAGACCTCAACACCGAAGGCGGTGATCTGAAAAAGATCTTTATGGATATCCTGTCGGCATTAGGTCAAGGAAACGCCATCGCCAGTCAGTACCGCCGCCAATTGTATTCGGTGTTGTATTAAACACCGATAGTGCAGAACGTCCCTCTCCTCCAACGACGTTCTGCACGGCAAAATTCGACTCTTTCAACACTCCATCCAGATCTCATTGTTGTAATTATTTAGTATTTTTTGCATCAAAAAATAACTATTATATTCTTCTCTCTACCTTCATTATTTAGGTCAGAATCACAGTTGATGGAGCGATTATGAAATTAGTTCACACCTTGTTACCCTCTATACTAATGGTTCCAACATTAGCCTTAGCGGAAGTAAGCATTGATATTCCAAGAGGGGTTCAATTACTCACAGTAAATGGCGAGGATGCCGGATACTCAAGTATGGGATTTGATTATAAAGATAATCTAGTTCTTGAAGACGGTGTTAATCAAATCGTCTTTAGACTTGCCCATCTAGTCAGAGAGTCTGGTTCTGAAAAAACCAAATTCAAATCAGAACCTTTGGTGGCAACATTTGATGACGCAAATGCACGCTTCAAGCTTGTTATCCCTAAGATTCAGACGTTTGATCAAGGTATGGACTTCAATGCTAATCCGACCTTTCAACTGATAGATAGCAACAACAATGAACCAAATAAAATAAAGAAAGACAAAATATCAATTGGGTTTAAGCTTATGCCCGATATGGTACAAGAAGTAGAAAAGTACAACATGAGTACCGAAGTAGCGAGCTTAAAAAACTTCTCTCACGTTTCTATTTCTGAGAGTAAACTGGAAAATACCGCCTCAAGTACAAGCTATGAAACATTAAAGAATGCTTACAATAATGCGTCCAAAGAAGATAAAAAGAAATTTTTAACTTGGGCAATTAGCAATTTAGAATAAGTTTACTCGACAATACATTTTACCAATAAAAAACACCGTAACTACGGTGTTTTTATTATGCTCTTGTGAAAAAGAGAATAGCCAGCAAATGCTGGCTATTTTTTATAAGGCAATGAAATTTAGTGCTACTTAGAAGTAGTACTCTAGACCTAGACCCCAACCAAACTCTGCATCAGAATCGTCTTTCGAGATCATGTAAGGACGGAAGTAAGTCAATGCTGAATCATCTAAGAAGTACATCGCTTGAGCTGAAATGATGTAATCTTTACTTCCTTTCACTTCAGAACTATTAAGGTCAGCATTTAGGTTTGCCGCGTAGTTCATTTTGAAGTTCCAGTTTTCAACACCACTATAAACGACGCCAAACGAATAACTGTCTTGCTCAATTTCAGCACCGTTCAGCTCTGGAGCAGCAACATCTTTAACGACAACATTTGAGTATTCAGCTTCTTCCATCTTATAAGCGCCGTATACGCCAAAGTCGTTGATGTAGTATTCAAAACCAATGATTGCTGCAAATGTATCAGAGATAGCACTTGACTTGCCATCTTCCCCCAAATCTAGATCTGGACGGCTGCCAGGGTTTTGATTTAGGTAACGGTTAACAGCAGTATTGAAGTCACTGACACTGCGGTTCTCACCAACTTCTAAGCCACCGTGAACAGTGAATCCACCCGTTGTAAAGTGTGCACCCACACCGTAGAAGTTAGAATCTTTGTCTGACTCAGTACCGCGACCAGCAGCTAGGTTAAATTTAAAGCCACCGAAACTTGCTGAGTCGTAACGAACCATGTTCGATTGACGGTCGTAACGCGCGCCACCAACCACATCGCCGCCCCAGTCAAACACAGCACCCGCACGCTGACCTGAGTATGGCCAGTCGACAATCTCGTACAACGGTGTCAACAAACGACCCGCGCGAAGTTTGCCGCCATCGTCAAATTCAAAACCAACGAAGGTATCGCGAACACCTAGACCGCTATTTGCGCCAGCATCTCCAACGTTACCACCTTCCATTTGCCAAATCAGTTTAGGACCGCGAGCAAGCTCTTTGGTACCACGAAGACCGAAGCGTGATTCATTTTCAAACTGTAGAGGTTGGTCTCCTGATGCGATTTTATCTTCACCGAACTGCCAGATAGACAGTGCAACTTGACCGTACAGGTCAACGCTGTCTGTAGCTGGTTTTGCAAGTACAGATCCTGACATCGCTACAGCAGCAACTGCAGCACCTACGAGTGAACGTTTAAACATTTTGTCCATGGAAAAACTCCTAAAAATGGATATAGCTGTCTTTTGCTTCCTCACCTTAAGTTGGCCGCCGAAGGGAGAAATCATTTCCTATGTTGAAAACCCTCTGCAAACCTTTCGCATCCGATTTTCTATTCCTGCATACACACTGTGTATCCATGAACTCAGGCTAACTTCGCGACTAAAAATATCCAAATAGAACTTAATTTTTTTCTAAAAAAATATGAGCAATAGCAAAGTTCCATTAATAGACAAGATCCACCTCTCATTTTTTGTTTTTTCAGGCGACACCAATCAAAACAAATAAAATCAACAACTTAAATAAAAAACAACATCAATAGGCGTGAGATCGATCGCAAATTATCTTCATTGTAAGATTCGAACATAAGACTATGAACAAGATCACTGACTAATTATTGCGATTATTGAAGTCGGCGGAAGGTAGATAATACGAGACAAACAAAAAGCCCTTAGCGAAATCACTAAGGGCTTCAATAAAGAGGAGCTTGGCGGTGCGAGGTTATTTCATCAAATCAAGTAAGTCTTGTTCTGTTTTGATCTCGATACCTAAATCTTGTGCTTTGGCGAGCTTAGATCCTGCGTTTTCACCAGCAAACAGAATATCGGTATTTTTAGACACACTGCCGGTCACTTTCGCGCCTAACGTTTGCAGTGCCGCTTTTGCATCACTGCGTGTCAACTGAGAAAGTGACCCAGTTAGCACAACTGTTTTACCGGCCAGAGGCGCGGGCGCATCCTCGTCAGGTTCAGCGATATCCGGCCAATGTATCCCTTGCGCTAACAAATCCTCGACCACTTGCTGATTTTTCTCCTCAGAGAAGAACGCCAAGATGTGACTCGCGACAATATGGCCAATATCTGGGACTTCTATCAGCTGTTCCAAGGTGGCTTCGCTGATCGCGGGTAGCGTTTTAAAATGCATCGCTAGGTTCGCAGCCGTCGCTTCCCCCACTTCTCTAATCCCCAGTGAATAGAGGAATCTTGGTAATGTGGTGGATTTCGATTTTTGCAGTGCGTCGACTACGTTTTGCGCTGATTTAGGCCCCATGCGATCCAGCACTGTCAGTACACCAGCAGAGAGCTTGAACAGATCAGCAGGCGTTGTCACCATCTCTTTGTCAACCAACTGCTCAATCACCTTGACGCCAAGTCCATCGACGTCCAAAGCCTTACGTGAGACAAAATGCTTCAAGGCTTCTTTGCGCTGCGCCTGGCATACCAATCCGCCACTACAGCGCGTTACCGCTTCGCCTTCCACGCGCTCAACATGGGAGTGACACACAGGGCAAGCACTCGGAAATTCGATCACTTTTGCATCAAGAGGGCGGCTAGCTTCGACCACAGAGACGATTTGTGGAATCACATCCCCAGCGCGGCGAACCACCACCTGATCACCAATCATGACACCAAGACGCGCGATCTCGTCAGCATTGTGCAGAGTAGCGTTGCTCACCGTCACGCCACCAACAAACACAGGTTCAAGCTTTGCGACAGGTGTTATCGCGCCCGTCCGCCCGACTTGGAACTCAACGTCATTGAGCACAGTGATCTCTTCTTGCGCCGGGAACTTGTAGGCGATCGCCCAGCGCGGCGCACGTGCGACAAAACCGAGTTGCTGCTGAAGCGCCACATCATCGACCTTGATCACCACACCGTCGATTTCATACGGCAAGGTTTGGCGGCGAGTGAGAATGTCCTGATAGTAGGCTTTCACCTCTTCCATGCTCTCTACCAAACGCACCTCAGGGCACATGGGTAGGCCCCACTCCTTGAGTTGAATAAAGCGCTGGTAGTGACTCGAAGACAGGGTCGCACCTTGCACCACACCGACACTATAGGCATAGAAACTAAGAGGGCGAGTCGCGGTGATTTTAGAGTCCAACTGGCGTAAACTGCCTGCCGCCGCGTTACGCGGATTGACAAACACTTTCTCCCCTTTGGCTTTCGCCTGCTCATTGAACTGCTCAAAACCAGCGGTAGGCATGAACACCTCACCACGAACTTCAATACGTGCAGGCCAACCTTCACCACGCAGTTTAAGTGGAATCGCTTTGATGGTTCGGACGTTGTCGGTGATGTTTTCCCCCGTCGCGCCGTCACCCCGCGTCGCCGCTTGGGTTAGCACGCCATTTTCATACAGCAAACTGACCGCTAAGCCATCCAGTTTTGGTTCACAGCAAAACGCAGCCACGCTCTGGCCCGCCAGTCTATCTGTCATGCGTTTATAGAAACTATCTAACTCGCTGTCATCAAACGCATTGTCGAGCGACAACATTGGGATCTCGTGAGTCACAGGCTCAAACTGAGATAAGGCCATGCCCCCTACCCGAGCGCTCGGCGAATCGGGTGTTCGCAAATGAGGGTGCTGTTGCTCTAGCTCTATAAGCTCACGCATCATACGATCGTATTCTGCATCGGGGATTTCAGGGCTATCTTCTACGTAGTACTTAATGCCATGATGATGAAGCGCACTACGAAGGGCCTCAACTTTCTGTTCGATTTCTTGGGACATCAGTCTCTCTGCTCTATATCTTGGCCACTTGCAGGGCCTTTGCCTTTGATCTTAATCCAATATGAATCAGTGACTCTAAAGCGAATAAGGTAAAACGAAAAAGGCTCCGCATCAGGAGCCTTTATGGTAGCACGCTTTGTTTTGCTGACTAGGGTTGCTGTGCGAGCTTAAACACCTTGATTTGAGCGCGATACGCATCAAGTCGGTTCGGCGTCATGAGATTACGCGCATCATCCAGCACGTTGGCGCCTAAATCATCGGCAATTTGCTGCGCGGTTTTCAGCATCAACTTGAAGTTTTGTTCACCATCACCGTAGCAAGGCAATGTCATAAAGAATGAGATCCCTTTAGTGGTGAATGTTGCAGGATCATCATGCTTGAGTGTGCCAGGGTGCATCATGTTGGCAACGCTAAACAGTACTTTGCCGGTACCAGAGAGATCCGCATGACGATGGAAAATGTCCATTTCACCGTAAATCAGCCCATTTTGCTGCATGCTATCAAACAGCTTGGTGCCCACAAATGGCGTCTCTCCAGCGCAATGCACATTGATGACAATCACCTGCATC
Organism: Vibrio sp. R15-SG3-ISO1A; assembly: GCF_059833955.1. Taxonomy (NCBI): domain Bacteria; kingdom Pseudomonadati; phylum Pseudomonadota; class Gammaproteobacteria; order Vibrionales; family Vibrionaceae; genus Vibrio; species Vibrio sp. R15-SG3-ISO1A. The sequence goes on along the minus strand of NZ_JCBDGH010000057.1, from coordinate 50,966 downwards.
TCATCTTCGTCATCACTATCATCAATCTCGGTCGGCGCGGATTCTGTGGTGGAGACAGAGCTCACATCACGGGGCTCTTGAGGCTTTGCAGACATAGAGGGAATGTCTAGCTCTTCCGCTGGCGCTTGACGGGGAGTATCTTGCAGCGGAGTGGTTTGAGATTCCTCTACCAAATCGTCTTTCCACTCACTAAAGGTTGGCTCATCTCGAGTGGCATCGCTTGAAAACGTTGAGTCACTGATGGATGCGTCGAGAAGCGGATCATTTAGCAGAGGATCATCCATTGTCTCACCGGAGTCTGAAGCAAATTTATTGCTGGTGTTGCGACTGGTCTTAGTCACGCGAACAATCTCAAAATCATCTTCGGGAGCAAAAGAGCGCTCGGGTACGGATTCGTCTTGCTCTGGCGTCGCCAGTTTTCCAATTGGCTTGTTGCCAAATTTTGTTTTGCCTTCTTTTTTGCTTGTCCATAATCCGTGGAACAGCAGCGCGGCAATGGCCAAAGCGCCCACAATGATCAGTACAAATCGCAATTCCTGCATCTTTCACTCTCAATCATTCAGCTGCTAAATCAGCCAAACTGGTTTCAAATAATCTGATTTGAGTTACTCTACCAAAACTCTCATAGGTTTTAGAACAACTTAATGTTAGAAGTTCCCATAATGATGTGATTTTGAACACGCTTTTCCTTGTTAACACACCATAAAAACCCTGTTAGGCACATTTTCATGAACAACACTCAACAGTCAAAAACCGGATTTGGTTATTTTTTCCACGGTTTGCAACTCACTCTGCAACCCGGCATTCGTCAGTTTGTCCTTTTACCTCTCCTCGCCAACATTATTTTGGTCGGAAGCGCGCTCTTTTATCTCTTCTCTCATCTGGATAGTTGGATTGCGGAGTGGATTGGCCAATTGCCCGATTTCCTCTCTTGGTTGAGTTATCTTCTGTGGCCGTTGCTGGTACTCACGATTTTGGCGACCTTCTCCTACTTCTTTAGCACCTTAGCGAACTTTATCGCAGCACCTTTCAATGGTCTGCTCGCAGAAAAGGTGGAAGAGCACCTAACGGGGCAAAAGATCAATGACGATGGCATGCTCAGCGTTATCAAAGATGTGCCGCGTGTGTTGGCACGAGAATGGCGCAAACTGCTCTACGTTCTGCCCAAAGCCATTGGATTGTTTATTTTGCTGCTCATTCCAGCCTTAGGCCAGACGCTCGGCCCCATTCTGTGGTTTGTGTTTACCGCTTGGATGTTGGCGATTCAGTACTGCGATTATCCGTTCGATAATCACAAGGTGCCGTTTAATGACATGCGACACAATTTGAAACAAAAACAAAGCAAAGCCTATACCTTTGGTGCGCTGGTCTCCGTGTTCACCACCATTCCTATTTTGAACCTGATAGTTATGCCTGTCGCGGTGTGCGGTGCGACATCGATGTGGGTGACCGAGTTCAAAGCAAGAAACTGAGTTTATCAAGTTCATATCATATAACTTTTTAATCCTTTTCTAGTTTTTGACCCTGACCTAATCTCTATCGGGTCAAACTTAAATAGAACATGATTGGTGGCGTGACAAACACGCTGCCAATATTTCGATGAAGGACTACATCATGAGCAAAATCTACGAAGATAATTCACTGACTATTGGTAATACCCCTCTTGTTCGCCTTAACAAAGTGAGCAACGGCAAAGTCTTGGCTAAAATCGAAGCGCGTAACCCAAGCTTCAGTGTTAAGTGTCGTATCGGCGCGAACATGATTTGGGAAGCTGAGAAAGCAGGCAAGCTAAAGCCGGGCGTTGAACTTGTTGAACCAACCAGTGGTAATACCGGTGTTGCTCTTGCCTTCGTCGCGGCGGCGCGTGGTTACAAATTAACCCTAACGATGCCTGAGTCGATGAGCCTAGAGCGTCGTAAACTGCTGAAAGCCCTAGGTGCGAACCTAGAGCTAACTGAAGCAGCCAAAGGCATGAAAGGTGCGATCAACAAAGCTGAAGAGATTGTGGCGAGCAACCCTGACAAGTACCTGCTTCTTCAGCAGTTTAATAACCCAGCTAACCCACAGATTCACGAAAAAACCACTGGTCCAGAAATCTGGGACGCGACAGACGGTGAAATCGATGTCTTCGTTGCAGGCGTCGGTACCGGCGGTACCATCACAGGTACAAGCCGCTACATCAAAGGCGAAAAAGGTAAAAACATTGTTTCCGTAGCGGTAGAGCCAGCGGAATCGCCTGTGATTGCACAAGCGCTCGCGGGTGAAGAAATCAAACCAGCACCACACAAAATCCAAGGTATTGGCGCTGGCTTTATTCCAGGCAACCTCGATTTAGCGTTGATTGACCGCGTGGAAGCCGTTACTTCTGAAGAAGCAATTGAGATGGCTCGTCGTCTTATGGAAGAGGAAGGTATCCTTGCGGGTATCTCGTCAGGCGCGGCTGTGGTTGCTGCAAACCGCCTTGCTCAACTACCTGAATTTGAAGGTAAAACCATCGTGACTGTATTGCCAAGCTCGGGTGAGCGTTACCTAAGCTCAGCGCTATTTGCAGGCATCTTTACCGAGAAAGAGAACCAACAGTAATATGTGGTGAAATCAATTTTTCGTCTAAAAAAGCCCCGTTCAGGGGCTTTTTTGTTGATCCTGGCTCCACCTTTGGTAATATCGGGATGTTTTATTTCTAGCATCAAAATAAAACATTAAAACGATTTTATAGTTGCGGCGAAAAACAGCAAAGACTAACCACGCGGCACCTAGTATACAATTAGTATCAGTTCTGACACGAAAACAACGTCTGTCGCCTAGCGCAACCGTTTAATCCGAGTTAAGCTGTTTCTAATTAATAAACTATCTAAAAATAAATCAATTGGGGTATACAACATGTACGAGAAGCAAGTAGAAATCACAGCAGAAAACGGTCTTCACACTCGTCCAGCTGCACAGTTCGTGAAAGAAGCAAAAGCATTTGACGCGGACATCACTGTGACTTCTAACGGTAAAAGTGCAAGCGCTAAGAGCCTATTTAAGCTACAAACTCTAGGCCTAGTGAAAGGTACTGTAGTCACTATCTCTGCTGAAGGCCCACAGGCTCAGAAAGCAGTTGACCACCTAGTTGCTCTAATGGACCAACTACACTAATCGGTCTGCTATTGATTAAAGCCATTTTGCCAACGCAAAATGGCTTTATACCAATCTGATCCGGTCGATGAACAGGCCACCTCGTTTGCGCCGAACTATCCCATCATATTGGAAATAGCACCAAGATTAAGCTACACATAAACGTTAGCGCACCCATTTCTCCCGTTCAAAAGTTGACCAATTTAAGGTAAGGCTATGATTTCAGGCATCCTAGCATCTCCAGGTATTGCTATCGGTAAAGCACTACTCCTTCAAGAAGATGAAATTGTCCTAAACACTCACACTATTTCTGACGATCAAGTCGACGCTGAAGTAAAACGTTTCTTTGAAGCACGTGACAAATCAGCGGCTCAGCTTGAAACCATCAAGCAGAAAGCACTAGAAACCTTCGGTGAAGAAAAAGAAGCGATCTTTGAAGGTCACATCATGCTTCTTGAAGACGAAGAGCTAGAAGAAGAAATCCTAGCGCTGATCAAAAATGACAAGATGCATGCAGACAATGCCATTCACACTGTGATTGAAGAGCAAGCTGCAGCACTTGAATCTTTAGACGACGAATACCTCAAAGAGCGTGCGACAGATATCCGTGATATCGGTACACGTTTTGTGAAAAACGCGCTAGGCATCAATATTGTCTCTCTTAGCGATATTGACCAAGAAGTCATTCTAGTTGCGTACGATCTGACTCCATCAGAAACGGCACAGATCAACCTTAACTACGTACTGGGTTTTGCTTGTGATATCGGTGGTCGCACTTCTCACACTTCAATCATGGCACGTTCACTTGAGTTGCCAGCGATCGTGGGCACCAACGACATTACCAAAAAAGTGAAGAACGGCGACATGCTGATTCTTGACGCTATGAACAACAAGATTGTCGTCAACCCATCTGACGCTGAGCTAGAAGAAGCTAAAGCTGTTAAAGCCGCATTCCTTGCTGAAAAAGAAGAGCTGGCAAAACTGAAAGATCTTCACGCTGAAACTCTAGATGGTCACCGCGTCGAAGTGTGCGGCAACATCGGTACAGTGAAAGACTGTGATGGCGTACTGCGCAATGGCGGTGAAGGCGTTGGTCTGTACCGTACTGAGTTCTTGTTCATGGACCGCGATGCGCTACCAACAGAAGAAGAGCAGTACCAAGCGTACAAAGAAGTGGCAGAAGCGATGAACGGTGAAGCCGTTATCATCCGTACTATGGATATCGGTGGCGACAAAGACCTGCCGTACATGGATCTCCCACAAGAGATGAACCCATTCTTGGGTTGGCGCGCTGTACGTATCAGCCTAGACCGTCGTGAAATCCTACGCGACCAGCTGCGTGGCATCCTACGTGCATCTGCACACGGTAAGCTACGCATCATGTTCCCAATGATCATCTCTGTAGAAGAGATTCGTGAACTGAAAGCGGCGATTGAAGAATACAAAGCAGAGCTTCGTGCAGAAGGTCTGGCATTTGATGAAGAGATCGAAATCGGTGTCATGGTGGAAACACCAGCAGCGGCAGCGATTGCACCACACCTTGCAAAAGAAGTGGCCTTCTTCTCAATCGGTACCAACGATCTTACCCAGTACACACTCGCGGTAGACCGTGGTAACGAAATGATTTCTCACCTATACAACCCACTGTCACCAGCGGTTCTTACGGTCATCAAACAAGTCATTGATGCATCGCACGCGGAAGGCAAATGGACAGGTATGTGTGGTGAGCTAGCGGGCGATGAGCGCGCAACGCTACTATTATTAGGTATGGGGCTGGATGAGTTCTCAATGAGCGGCATCTCTATTCCTAAAGTGAAGAAAGTGATTCGTAACTCGAACTACGCGGAAGTGAAAGCAATGGCGGAAGAGGCACTGTCTCTACCAACAGCGGCTGAAATTGAAGCGGTAGTTGAAAAGTTCATCGCTGAAAAATCACTATAACCGGCTAATACCAATCTCCGATCTGGGGGGAGCCTTGTTGCCTAATCAGGCGTTTGTAATGAACGAATCTGTTTAGGTAAGAAGGAGATAGACGACTAAAAATAGTCGTCTATCTCGTGAGATTGGTATACTATAATTCGACAGAATTAAATTAAACGTTAGGAGCATGACACAATGGGTCTGTTTGACAAACTTAAGAAGCTAGTATCAGATGACAGCGCTGACGCTGGTGCAATCGAGATCATCGCGCCACTTTCTGGTGAAATCGTAAATATCGAAGACGTGCCTGATGTGGTTTTCGCTGAGAAAATCGTTGGCGACGGTATTGCAATCAAACCAGCAGGCGACAAAATGGTTGCTCCTGTAAACGGTACTATCGGTAAGATCTTCGAAACAAACCACGCGTTTTCTATCGAATCTGACGACGGTGTTGAGCTTTTTGTTCACTTCGGTATCGATACCGTTGAACTGAAAGGCGAAGGCTTCAAGCGTATCGCTGAAGAAGGTCAAACAGTGAAAGCTGGCGACACTATCATTGAGTTCGATCTAGCACTTCTAGAAGAAAAAGCAAAATCAACGCTAACACCTGTTGTTATTTCTAACATGGATGAAATCAAAGAGTTGAACAAACTGTCTGGTTCTGTCACTGTTGGTGAAACACCTGTACTACGTGTGACTAAGTAATTAGCGTCACGAGAATGACAAAACGCAGCTTTACGCTGCGTTTTTTGTTTTCTGGCCTAGAGTGAAGCGCCCATACCCAACGCATAACGCAATACTTGATGCTTGATGGGGCCAGAGTGTTCTGCCACTTTCAGCGCCGCATTTCTTATCCACTTAAGCGGTACCTTGTCATTGCTAAACCCTTTATAAAACAGATCCATCCCTGTTTGCATCAGCAAATTATCAGGCCGACGACGACGCTCATATTGCGTTAAGTGCGACAAAAGAATCTCTTCATGATCGCGCGTCACGTTCAGCAAAGCCTCCACATCTTTAAAGCCGAGATTCACCCCCTGCCCTGCCAGTGGATTGATGGTGTGCGCGGCATCCCCAACCAAGACGCAGTGGGGCGTATAGTAGCGCTGTGCATGGCGGCGAGTTAACGGGAATGAGCCAGACTGGATCACCTCAATACCGCCAAGCTCAGCGGGAAAATGAGTCTTTATTTCGCTGGCAAGTTGAAGCGGCGTCATCGCCTTTAACTGACGAATACGCTTTGGTGTGTCGTACCAGACCAGAGAGGCTTGATGACCACATAGAGGTAAAAATGAGCGCGGTCCCGACGGCGTAAATTGCTGCCAAGTGATGTCTTGTTGAGGGAGATCGGTTTTGACATTAATCAGCATGCAATGCTGCCTATAGTCCCAAGCGGTGATGCCAATACCTGCACTCTGTCTGACGCGAGAATGAGCACCATCGGCCCCGACAATCAGCCCGGCTTCGATAACCTCTCCGTCTGATAGCGTCACTTGATTCACTGGGCCATATTCGATGTGCTCGACCGTCACGGGGCAGCGCAACGCCAGATTCGGCCATGCAGAGAACTGCGACCAGAGCCCCAATTGAATGATGCGGTTCTCAACGATGTAGCCCAATTGTTCACAAGCGACATCGTCACTGTGAAAGCGGGTTCGACATTCGGGATGTTCCCACGTTTCTAGACGTTTATAAGGACAGGCGCGCATCGACTGAATGGCTTGCCATGCCCCTAGCGATTCAAGTAGGGCAACCGAATGATTCGATATCGCGGAGACGCGGACATCCATCGCTTGTTGCGGTGCGTACGGCGTCGGCGCCTTCCCTTCAATCACCACGACACGTCGACCTTGCTCCGCAAACCCGAGCGCGACAGCTGCGCCTACCATTCCTCCGCCAATCACGGCCACATCATACTTGTTCATATTTTGTACTTCATCGTATTGATTCAAAGGCTGTTTTCGATTGTACGGTTTGAGGGCCAATTTGTAACTAAAAACCTTGATGGGGATACGGGCAAACCCTTGTAACCACAAGGCTAGAATTGCTTCTGGTCACTCGCCATTGAAAGCAGTACAATACGCCGCTTAACGCCGCACAGGCGGTGAAAAATCGGCCAATTGAGTCACTCAATACCTTGGCCAACTGGAACCAATGGGCGATTTGCTCCCTTAATTTAAACTAACGATCGAGCGAACAACATGAGTAAGAAACTGCTAATAAAAACCTGGGGCTGTCAGATGAACGAGTACGATTCATCAAAAATGGCCGATCTCCTGAATGCCGCAAACGGCTATGAACTCACAGAAGAACCAGACGAAGCAGACGTGTTGCTACTGAACACCTGTTCTATCCGTGAGAAGGCACAAGAAAAGGTCTTCCACCAGCTCGGCCGTTGGAAAACGTTGAAAGATAAAAAGCCAGATGTGGTGATTGGCGTTGGTGGCTGTGTTGCCACTCAAGAAGGCGACCACATCCGTGAGCGTGCTCCTTACGTTGACGTCATCTTTGGCCCGCAAACTCTGCATCGCTTGCCAGAGATGATCAAACAGTCGCAATCCGATGATGCGCCAGTGATGGACATCTCCTTCCCAGAAATAGAGAAATTTGACCGTCTGCCTGAGCCTCGCGCTGAAGGGGCAACGGCGTTCGTCTCTATCATGGAAGGTTGCTCGAAATACTGTACCTACTGCGTTGTGCCATACACCCGTGGTGAAGAAGTCAGCCGCCCTATGGATGACGTGTTGTTTGAAATCGCACAGTTAGCGGAGCAAGGCGTACGTGAAGTCAACTTGCTTGGCCAAAACGTGAACGCCTATCGTGGCCCTACTCATGATGGTGAAATTTGCAGCTTCGCTGAATTGCTCCGTCTGGTCGCATCGATCGATGGCATTGATCGCATCCGCTTTACAACCAGCCACCCGCTCGAGTTCACCGATGACATTATCGCAGTTTACGAAGACACGCCAGAGCTTGTCAGCTTCTTGCACCTTCCAGTGCAAAGCGGCAGCGATCGCATCTTAACGATGATGAAGCGCCCGCACACTGCTATCGAGTACAAATCGATTATTCGCAAGCTGCGTAAAGCGCGTCCTGACATTCAAATCAGCTCAGATTTCATTGTCGGCTTCCCAGGAGAAACAGACAAAGACTTCCAAGACACCATGAAGCTGATTAAAGATGTCGACTTCGACATGAGCTTTAGCTTTATCTTCTCACCACGTCCTGGCACGCCAGCGGCGGACTACCCTTGTGATGTATCAGAGCAAGAGAAGAAAGAGCGCCTCTACGAATTGCAGCAAGTGATCAACAGTCAAGCGATGCGCTATTCACGTTTGATGCTTGGCACTGAGCAACGTGTGCTGGTTGAAGGGCCATCGAAAAAGAATCTAATGGAGCTTCGCGCTCGTACAGAGAACAACCGAGTGGTGAACTTCGAAGGCAATGCCGAACTGATCGGTCAGTTTGTTGACGTTAAGATCACTGACGTGTTTGCCAACTCGCTACGTGGTGAAATCATCCGCACAGAGAAAGACATGGATCTGCGCAGCGTCATTTCACCGACACAGATGATGGCAAAAACCAAACGCGAAGATGAGCTAGGTGTAGCAACCTTTACGCCTTAGTCTTGAAAATGCCTAACTAAGTAGCCATCTTAGTAATAGGAACTGTCGCCATTGTAAGCCCGGTCTCAATCGGGCTTTCTTAAATGGCCAATTATGTGAGGCAACTTTGAGCAATAAAATCGTTACGCTAGAAATCGATCTAGAACCTTCAGATAACCGCCGACTCGCCAGTCTATGCGGTCCATTCGATGACAACATCAAACACCTTGAGCGACGTTTAGGGGTAGAGATCAGCTACCGAGGCAACTTTTTTACCATCGTAGGTAAGCCTCATACTGCCGCGGCAGCGCTTGAAATCGTCAAAACACTCTACGTCAACACGGCGCCAGTACGTGGCACCATTCCTGATATTGAGCCTGACGAAATCCATCTTGCGATCAAAGAAACGGGCGTCCTTGAGCAAAATCTTGAGTCGAATATTGAGCATGGCAAAGAAGTCTTCATCAAAACGAAGAAGGGCGTCATCAAACCACGTACGCCAAACCAAGCCCAGTATCTCGTCAACATGGTGACGCACGACATCAGCTTTGGTATTGGCCCTGCCGGTACAGGTAAAACCTACCTTGCGGTCGCCGCTGCAGTCGACGCATTAGAGCGCCAAGAAATTCGCCGTATTCTACTCACGCGTCCTGCGGTCGAAGCCGGTGAAAAGCTCGGTTTCCTACCGGGTGATTTGAGCCAAAAAGTCGACCCTTATCTGCGCCCACTTTACGATGCGCTGTTTGAGATGCTCGGTTTTGAGAAGGTCGAGAAACTGATTGAACGTAATGTCATTGAAGTGGCGCCGCTTGCGTACATGCGCGGCCGAACCTTGAATGATGCGTTTATCATTCTCGACGAGAGCCAGAACACCACCGTCGAACAGATGAAAATGTTTTTGACTCGTATCGGCTTTAACTCACGTGCTGTGATCACTGGTGATGTCACGCAAATCGACTTACCACGCGGCGCGAAGTCTGGCCTGCGTCATGCGATTGAAGTGCTCAGTGACGTTGAGGAAATCAGCTTTAACTTCTTCCAGTCTGATGACGTGGTTCGCCACCCTGTCGTCGCTCGTATCGTCAACGCCTATGAAAAATGGGAAGCGCAAGATCAAAAAGAGCGCAAAGAGTATGAAAAGCGTCGCCGTGAAGAGCGCGAAGCGAAACTGCTCGACACTCAGGTCGCGTCTGCGCCACAGGCACACGTTGCCCCTTCGACAGAGAGTAAAGAGTCATGAGCATCGAACTCGATCTGCAACTCGCGGTCGAACAAGAAACGGGGCTACCGACATTCGAGCAGTTTAGCCAATGGCTAAACGCCGCGGTCACCCTTTTTCAATCGGATGCGGAAGTGACGATTCGCATCGTAGATAGCGAAGAGAGCCAACAGCTCAATCACGAATATCGCGGCAAAGACAAGCCAACCAATGTGTTGTCTTTTCCTTTCGAAGCACCACCGGGCATCGAGATGGATTTGCTGGGCGACCTGATCATCTGCCGCCAAGTGGTTGAACAAGAAGCCAATGAACAAGGTAAACCCTTGATGGCACATTGGGCGCATATGGTTGTACATGGTAGCTTGCATCTGCTAGGTTATGATCATATTGAGGATGACGAAGCCGAAGAAATGGAGTCTCTCGAAATCGAGATTCTAGACAAAATGGGCATCGCCAATCCTTATGAAACGGAAGATTGAGTGTCGGCTTTCGGCACTCAGCATCGTCACTTTACGCTCAATTACCTCCATGAGCGCGAGTGCTATGTGAGCTACCACACTTTGGTAGCGTGACTAAAATGAGAAACAATGAACGACGACAATTCTCCCTCTGCCTTAGAAGGTAAGAAAGAAAAATCTGAAGGTCCGAGTAGAAAGTCCTTCTTCGGACGCCTGGGCCAAATCTTCCAGGGCGACCCAAAAGATCGCCAAGAGTTAGTGGAAGTATTCCGCGACTCGGAAGTAAACGACGTAATTGACCATGACACCCGCGACATGCTCGAAGGCGTCATGGAGATTTCCGAGATGCGAGTGCGTGATATCATGCTGCCTCGCTCTCAGATGGTCACTATTGACCGCAATGACGATCTGGATGCGCTAGTAATGCTGATTACCGATGCACAACACTCTCGCTACCCTGTCATTAGTGAAGACAAAGACCACGTTGAAGGCATCCTACTAGCGAAGGACTTATTAAAATACTTAGGCTCTGACAGCTCGCCATTTAACATTGAGGAAGTGATCCGCCCTGCGGTGGTTGTTCCTGAAAGTAAACGCGTTGACCGACTCCTTAAAGAGTTTCGTGAAGAGCGTTACCACATGGCGATTGTCGTCGACGAATTCGGTGGTGTGTCTGGATTGGTGACGATCGAAGACATCTTGGAAGAAATCGTCGGTGAAATCGAAGACGAGTTCGACGATGAGGAAGAGATCGATATCCGCAAGTTGAGCAAACACACCTTTGCGGTGAAGGCGCTGACAACGATCGAAACCTTTAACACCACATTCGGTACTTCTTTCAGCGATGAGGAAGTCGATACTGTGGGCGGCTTAGTCATGACGGCGTTCGGTCACTTACCTTCACGAGGGGAAGTGCTGGAAATCGACAACTACAGCTTTAAAGTCACCGCCGCGGACAACCGCCGCGTACTGCAACTTCAAGTGACGATCCCAGAAGAAGACGCTCAACCTGAGCCTACTCAAGAGTAGTATTAGAGATCACATCCATGATGAATCCCCTCATTCATCGCCTAAAACGGCCGTTCGCGGCCGTTTTTGTTGGCGCCGCAACCACGTTTGCTTTTGCACCTTATCAACTGTGGCCCTTAGCGATTATCAGCCCTGCACTGCTGCTGCTTCTCATCCACCAGCAGTCGAGTAAACGCAGTTTTGCGATTGGTTATGCTTGGGGACTTGGTCAATTTTCCACCGGCATCAGCTGGGTTCATGTCAGTATTGATACCTTCGGCGGCATGCCAAAAATCGCCAGTCTGTTTTTAATGGCGCTGTTGGTCGGCTATCTTGCTCTCTATTCGGCACTCGCCTGTTACCTGATAAATAAGTGGTTTCCTGCACTTTCAAGGCGCCGCTATTTCCTTGCCTTTCCGGCTCTTTGGCTGCTCATGGATTGGTTACGAGGCTGGGTAATGACTGGCTTTCCATGGTTGTGGCTCGGCTACAGTCAAATCGATAGCCCGCTTGCCCAGTTCGCCCCGCTAGGTGGCGTTGAGCTGATTACCCTTTTGTGTGTGTTAAGCGCGAGTGCCCTAGCCTTTGCGTGGCTTCGACGCCAATGGTCAATCCTGTGGATTCCCCTTGTCATTCTCGCAACAGGCTTCGGTCTGCGCAGTGCACAGTGGGTAACACCAAACCCTGACAGCAGTACTCGTTTTGCGTTGATTCAGGGCAACATTGACCAAGCAATCAAATGGGTTCCGAGTCAGCGTTGGCCGACCATGATGAAGTACACCGATTTGACCCGTGAAAACTGGAATGCCGATATCATCATCTGGCCAGAAGCGGCGATTCCTGCGTTTGAATTTGAAATCGCCTCTTTCCTTTCCAACTTAGACTCAGCGGCGAAGATGAACGACAGCGCCGTGATCACCGGCGTCGTCAATATGGGTGAACAGCGTCAGTTCTTCAATAGCATCTTGACCTTAGGTAAGTCTGGGCGTGATGAGTACCGTTATGATCTGAGCGAGCGCTACCACAAGCATCATCTTCTACCCTTTGGTGAGTTCGTGCCTTTTGAGGAGATATTACGCCCGCTGGCTCCTTTCTTTAATCTGCCGATGTCTTCTTTCAGTAGCGGCGCGTTTATCCAACCCAACGTGTACGCCAACGGTCGCCATTTCGCGCCCGCGCTCTGTTATGAGATCATCTTTAACGACCAAGTAAGGCAAAACGTTAACGATGAGACCGACTTCATTTTGACTCTCTCCAATGACGCGTGGTTTGGTCACTCGATTGGCCCGCTGCAACACATGGAAATTGCACGAATGCGTGCGTTAGAGCTGGGTAAGCCTGTGATTCGTTCGACCAATAATGGCGTCACGGCGGTCACAGACTATCAAGGAAAGATCACCGCGCAAATCCCGCAGTTTGAAACCGCAGTGCTCACTGCACAAGTGGTCTCCACCACAGGGCAAACGCCGTACCATCAATGGGGTACGTGGCCATTGTATTGCTGGGCGGCATTGAGTCTGTTGGGGGCATTTCTGTCTTCAAGACGGGGCGAACGCCCCATCACTCAGTAAAACAACCACGCGGTTAAGGTTGTAGCGCTTGCCGCGTAAAGCCTTTGCAACCGCATTTAGTACAAGCAATGATAGTAGTGGGGTGGTTGTATTCGGTTTTATGGCCACAATCATCACAAACCAACACCCCAAGCCCTATCACCTCACCGGCCTGATAAAGTCCTTGGTGCTCCAAGTCTGTAAATAGCTCCACCCACTCCACTTTGGTTCGATCGGTTATCTCAAGCAAGCCTTGCCAAATCGAGTCTGCAATCATCAGATAGAAAGGGCTGCTTTTCGAGCGGTCATAGTTGTCGGCAAACTCCTTCAAGTCTGATTTGACATAGGCGGAAACCAGCGCCAATTCGTCTTTAGTTAAATCGTTCGCCGCCTCGACCACCTTACCTGATGTCTCTAGCACATGGTTGACTTCTTCCGGGCTATGTTTGAGGGCTTCGAGAACATCCTCAAACATCTCCTCATAACCGGCTTTCTGTTTTGCCATGGTGACCTCCTTAGGAATAATCCAGAATTTCCGCTATTGTTGTGCACCTCTCCTTTAGGTATTCTATGACGATCTATTTATGTCTGTTCGAACTGAACTCACAATTTCCAAGATAACCGGATATCATCGATGCAAGAGCAATACAACCCGCAAGATATTGAACAGAAAGTTCAAAAGCACTGGGATGACAACAAGACCTTTGTTGTAAGTGAAGACCCAAATAAAGAAAAATTCTACTGTCTGTCTATGTTCCCTTACCCAAGTGGTCGTCTACACATGGGTCACGTGCGTAACTACACCATCGGTGATGTGGTCTCTCGTTTCCAACGTCTGCAAGGCAAAAACGTCATGCAGCCTATCGGTTGGGATGCATTTGGTCTTCCGGCTGAAAACGCGGCGGTGAAAAACAACACGGCACCAGCGCCTTGGACTTACGAAAACATCGAATACATGAAGAACCAGCTTAAGCTTCTTGGCTTCGGTTATGACTGGAACCGTGAGTTCGCGACATGTACGCCAGAGTACTACCGTTGGGAACAGGAGTTCTTCACTAAGCTTTATCAAAAAGGCCTCGTTTACAAGAAGACCTCTTCTGTTAACTGGTGTCCAAACGACCAAACCGTTCTTGCCAACGAGCAGGTTGAAGACGGCTGCTGCTGGCGTTGTGACACGCCTGTAGAGCAAAAAGAAATTCCACAGTGGTTCATCAAGATCACTGAATACGCTCAAGAGCTACTAGACGACCTCGACAATCTAGACGGCTGGCCTGAAATGGTGAAAACCATGCAGCGCAACTGGATCGGTCGCTCTGAAGGTGTTGAACTCAAGTTTAAAGTCAAGGGTCAACAAGACCTAGAAGTCTACACAACACGCCCTGACACACTCATGGGTGTGACGTACGTGGGCATCGCGGCAGGTCACCCTCTTGCTGCTCTGGCGGCTCAAACCAACCCAGAGCTTGCTGCGTTTATCGATGAGTGTAAGAACAATAAAGTCGCGGAAGCGGAACTGGCGACCATGGAGAAGAAAGGTATGGCGACGGGCCTTACTGCTATTCATCCATTGAACGGTCGTGAAGTGCCAATCTTTGTGGCGAACTTCGTCCTGATGGATTACGGTACAGGCGCAGTTATGGCGGTACCGGCGCACGACCAACGTGACTATGAGTTCGCGACCAAATACGGTCTCGATATCGTACCGGTTATCAAACCCGTTGATGGCAGTGAGCTCGACATCTCTGAAGCGGCCTACACAGAAAAAGGCGTACTGTTCGATTCCGGTGAATTCGATGGCCTAGAATTCCAAGCGGCATTCGACGCAATCGCAGCCAAGCTAGAAGCAGAAGGCAAAGGGACTAAAACTGTTAACTTCCGTCTGCGTGACTGGGGTGTATCTCGTCAGCGTTACTGGGGGGCGCCAATCCCAATGGTAACGACTGAAGACGGTGAAGTTCACCCAGTACCAGCTGACCAACTACCAGTCATTCTGCCAGAAGACGTGGTCATGGACGGCGTAACAAGCCCTATCAAAGCCGACAAAGAGTGGGCGAAGACCACATTCAACGGCGAACCTGCGCTGCGTGAAACAGACACCTTCGATACCTTTATGGAATCATCTTGGTACTACGCGCGTTACTGTTCACCACAAGCGGACGACATCCTTGATCCTGAAAAAGCCAACTACTGGCTACCAGTTGATCAATACGTTGGTGGTATCGAGCACGCGTGTATGCACCTGCTCTACTCTCGCTTCTTCCACAAACTCCTGCGTGATGCTGGTTACGTCACCTCTGACGAGCCGTTCAAGCAACTGCTGTGTCAAGGCATGGTACTGGCAGACGCCTTCTACTTTGAGAACGAAAAAGGCGGTAAAGAGTGGGTAGCGCCGACCGATGTGGCTGTCGAACGTGACGGTAAAGGTCGCATTATTTCGGCCAAAGACAACGCGGGCCGTGATGTAACGCACTCAGGCATGATTAAGATGTCTAAGTCGAAAAATAACGGCATTGACCCACAAGAGATGGTCGACAAGTACGGGGCTGACACCGTACGTCTATTTATGATGTTTGCCTCGCCAGCCGATATGACATTGGAATGGCAAGAGTCTGGTGTAGAAGGCGCGAACCGCTTCCTGAAACGCGTGTGGAAACTGGTCAATGAGCACACATCAAAAGGCACAGCTGAAGCAGTGGATGCGTCTTCCTTGTCGGGTGACCAAAAAGCATTGCGTCGTGATGTCCACAAAACTATTGCTAAAGTGACCGATGATGTTGCACGTCGTCAAACCTTCAATACCGCTATTGCCGCAATCATGGAGCTAATGAACAAGCTATCAAAAGCGCCACAAGACTCAGCGCAAGATCGTGCGATTTTGGATGAAGCACTGAAAGCCGTGGTCGTGATGCTTTACCCTATCACTCCGCACATCTGTTTTGAAATGGGCAATGCGCTCAACATCACAGACATCGACAACGCGGCTTGGCCACAACATGACGAGAAAGCGCTGGTTGAAGACGAGAAACTGATCGTCGTTCAGGTCAACGGTAAACTACGTGCCAAACTCACTGTGGCGGCCGATGCCAGCAAAGAAGAAGTGGAAGCACTCGGTTTGGGTGATGAGAACGTCACCAAGTTCACAGAAGGCTTGACGATTCGTAAAGTGATTTACGTCCCGGGCAAACTTCTCAACATCGTGGCGAACTAATCCCATTAGTTCGAGTCTTAAGCAGGGCCTAGTGCCCTGCTTAACTTCGATGAGCGTTTTATTTTTGACAGAGCGCTCACCGAAGTTATCCAACCACTGTGGTCTATAACACTTTCGTTCATACTATTAGTATTCTTAACCAAAGAGCCGTTCACTCATGCGTCTATTTTCAATCTCATCCGTTAAGCTAACCAGCGCACTGTTGGTTGCCTCGCTTCTTGCTGGTTGTGGTTTCCACTTACGTGGTGATTACTCGGTTCCAGAGGAGCTCGATAAGATGTCATTGACCAGTTACGACAAATACAGCACCTTTACCCGCATGATGAAAGCGCAGCTACGTATGAGTGAAATCGAGATCGTGCCACCGGCGGAAAACATCGCCAATTTGCACCTGATCAGTGAAGGCGTTGGCGAGCGCACCCTCTCGCTTTACCAAAACACGCGTGCGGCGGAGAAAGAGCTCACCTTCCGTGCCTCCTATCGCGTTACCGTGCCCGATCTTGGCACCAAAACCTTCTCTACGAGCGTCACCCGTAGCTACCTGGATAACCCGCTGTCAGCGCTAGCGAAATCGGTTGAGCGCGACATGATCGAAGATGAGATGCGCAAGCTCGCAGCCACCCAAATCATTCGCCAAATGGCGCGCCTTAAAGCCGATATCGAAGCCAACGAAATCGAGCTAGAGAACGAAGAACAAGTACAACTCAAAGCGCAAGAAGAGCAATATCGCGTCAAGACCTTTTACAGCGATGATGCGCCCGCTCCGGTCACTGAGTAATCCCGAGTTCGTTATCGCGCATGAGAATTTTTGCAGATAGGTTAGCTCAGCACCTAAACCACCAACTTGATCCGCTGTTTTTGATATTCGGCAGCGAGCCGCTGCTGATTCAAGAGTCTCGCCAAGCCATACACGCCAAAGCCCGTGAAGCGGGTTTTGAAGAGCGTCACCGCTATACGGTCGACAGCCGCTTTGACTGGGCGCCCGTCTATGATGCGTGCCAAGCGATGAGCCTATTCAGCGCCCGGCAAGTGATCGAGCTGGAACTTCCAGAGTCGGGTGTCAATGCCGCAATGGCCAAAGAACTGCTGGCCATTGCCGAGCTTCTTCACAGCGATCTGTTGTTGATCATCATCGGCACCAAACTGACCAAAGCCCAAGAAAACGCCAAGTGGTTTAAGACGCTCAACCAACAGGGATGCTGGGTCAGCTGCGTCACGCCTGATTTAGCCAGATTGCCCCAATTCGTCCAAACTCGCTGCCGCGCCCTAGGCTTGCAGCCGGATGCCGAAGCGACCAAGATGCTTGCTCAGTGGCACGAGGGAAACCTCTTCGCTCTGACGCAAAGCCTAGAGAAACTTGCTCTGCTCTATCCCGATGGCAAGCTGACCTTAGTGCGACTTGAAGAGTCGTTGAGCCGTCACAATCACTTCACCGCATTTCATTGGATTGATGCCCTGCTGGCAGGCAAAGCCAATCGTGCCGATCGTATTTTGCGCCAGCTTGAAGCGGAAGACGTCGAGGCTGTGATCCTTGTCCGCACGGTTCAAAAAGAGCTTGAGCAACTACTGGCGATGAAATCGCTGATGCAAACCCTGCCATTGGCGCAAGTGCTGGAACGCTACAAAGTTTGGTCCTCCAAACGTCCGCTCTATTCCAGCGCTTTGCAAAGATTGGATACTGCGCGCCTTATGCGACTCCTGCAACTGCTGGCCCAGATTGAACTGACTGCCAAAACGCAATATGAGCAGAGCCCTTGGCCACAAATACATCAACTGAGTCTGGAAATTTGCTTGCCACAAGTGCACATTTGAAATGCGTGGTATACTTCGGCCCCAACAGAGTAGGCCGTGCAGAGCCCTGTCATCGCCGCTAGCCATACGCTCATCCAAACAAGAGAGGAACAACACTTGCAACTAGAACAGCTTAACGAGTTTCTTGTCGACAAAGCCGACGACATGAAAGCGCAAAACATCACTGTGCTCGACGTACAAGGAAAATCAAGCATTACCGATTTTATGATTGTCTGCACAGGCACGTCGAAGCGTCATGTCTCGTCCATCGCTGATCACGTTGCAAAAGAGTCCAAACTGGCCGGCCTAGTGCCACTCGGTATTGATGGTCAAGACCTAGGTGAATGGGTGGTGCTGGATATGGGTTCAACCATTGTTCACGTCATGCAAGAAGAGCAGCGCGAGCTTTACCAACTGGAAAAACTCTGGAGCTGATCGATGAAACTTCAACTCATTGCAGTCGGCACCAAAATGCCCAAATGGGTAGAAGAGGGATTTCAAGAGTACCGCCGCCGTTTCCCTCACGATATGCCTTTAGAGTTGGTGGAAATTCCAGCAGGAAAACGAGGTAAAAACGCCGACATTGCAAGGATTTTGCAAAAAGAGGGCGAAGCCATGCTCGCCGCCGTGCCAAAAGGCAGCCGAATTGTTACTCTCGATATTCCTGGTAAAAAATGGGACACCCCCCAACTTGCAGAACAACTGGAGAGTTGGAAGCTAGATGGTCGTGACGTATCGATTTTGATCGGTGGCCCAGAAGGTTTAGCCCCTGCGTGCAAAGCCGCCGCGGATCAAAGCTGGTCACTGTCCGCGTTAACTTTACCTCACCCTCTGGTACGCATTGTGATGGCAGAAAGCCTGTACCGAGCGTGGAGCATTACCGCCAACCACCCATATCATCGAGAATAACCAATAGATGTTGCGAAAGCGTAGCCAAATTAGGGATTATCAGGAAGAAGCGCGGCTATTCAAAGGCCGTGCTATTGTCGCTTTCTTAGGCATTGTCGTCATGATGGGGCTACTGGTTGGTAACCTCTACAACATCCAGATCAATCAATACCAAGATTACAAAACTCGATCTAACGACAACCGCATCAAAGTGGTGCCGATCGCCCCCAATCGTGGTTTGATCTATGACAGAAACGGCAAGCTGCTGGCAGAAAACCGCCCAGTATTTAGCCTCGAGATCACCCCAGAGCAAATCGACGATATGGAAGATACCCTGAGTCGATTACAAAGCATCGTCACCATCACAGACGATCAGATTGAACGCTTTGAGCGCGAGCGTCGTCAAACTCGCCGCTTCAAATCGGTGCCGATTCTTACTCAGCTCACTCAAGAACAAGTGGCTAAGTTTTCCGTGCATCAGCACAAGTTTCCTGGTGTCGCCGTGAACGCGGCGCTCAAACGTCACTACCCTTATGGTGAAGTCCTCACTCACGTGATTGGCTACGTCTCTCGAATCAACGATCGTGATATGCAGCGTTTGATACGTGAAGAGAAAGACGCCAATTACCAAGCCACTCGTGACATCGGTAAACTCGGCATCGAGCGCTACTATGAGGACGTACTGCATGGTATTGCGGGCTACCAAGAGGTGGAAGTCAACAGCCGTGGGCGCGTAATTCGTACATTGAAATACGTACCACCTGAGCCCGGCAAAGACATCGTGCTCAACCTTGATATCGACTTGCAGCTCTACATCCATGAGTTACTCGCCGACCGACGCGGCAGTGCCGTGGTACTTGACCCACACGACAATGGCGTGCTCGCCATGGTCTCAAGCCCAAGTTACGATCCTAATGCCTTCGTGCATGGTATTTCAGGCAAAGATTACAACGCGCTATTGACCGATAAGAATCGTCCGTTGGTCAACCGTGCGACGCTGGGTATCTATCCGCCAGCATCAACCATCAAGCCATTTATGGCTGTCGCGGCGCTGCAAGAGGGTGTCGTCACCCCCTACACCACCCGCAATGACCCAGGCTACTGGAAGATCCCCAATTCGAAGACGAAACCTTTTCGTGACTGGTTGCGTTGGGGGCATGGTCGCGTGAACATCGTGCAATCGATAGAAGAATCCGTCGATACCTTCTTCTACCAAATCGCTTACGACATGGGTATAGATCGCATCTCTCAATGGATGATGATGTTTGGCTTTGGCGACTACACCGGCATCGATATTCACGAAGAGAGCAAAGCGAACATGCCAACCAGAGAATGGAAAATGGCAAGGCATCGCGTGCCTTGGTATCAAGGTGATACGATTCCTGTTGGTATCGGTCAAGGCTATTGGACCGCAACGCCTATGCAAATTGCCAAGGCGACGTCTGTGCTGGTTAACCGAGGAAAAGTCATCGCCCCGCATCTATTGCGCGCCACCATTGACAATGGTGAAGAGTTTGCGAAGCGTCAACTGGCCGACATCGACACCTACCCACCCATCACTGGCGTGAAGGACAAATTTTGGGAGATGTCGATTGAAGGAATGCGTTTGGTAAACCACGGTAAGAAAGGCACCGCGCGACGCGCCTTTACCAACACAGAATACGTCAGTGGGGGTAAATCCGGTACCGCGCAGGTGTTTGGGCTTGCAGAAGATCAAGAGTACAACGCAGAAGAGCTGGCCGAGCACCTGCGAGATCACGCCTTGTTCACTGGCTTTGCGCCACTGGAGGATCCTGAAGTGATTGTCACCATAGTACTAGAGAATGCCGGCGGCGGCTCATCACAAGGGGGACCTGTGGTCCGTAGCGTGTTTGATCATGTTCTCGTTGAGAAAAAACAGGAGGCGGCACAGTAATGGATTTCAATCCAGCCACCGGTCAGAACCGAGCGCTTTTTGAGCGCTTTCATCTCGATCTGCCTTTGCTACTTGGTCTACTCGTCCTGATGGGTTTTGGCTTAGTGGTGATGTACAGCGCCAGTGGTCAAAGCCTGGCGATGATGGACCGCCAAGCGATGCGCATGGCGCTGTCACTGGGTGTGATGTTGTTGCTCGCCCAAGTGCCGCCCAGGACCTATGAAGCCTTAGCGCCTGTCATGTTTATCGGCGGCGTTATCTTGTTGTTTGGCGTACTGTTTTTTGGTGAGGCCTCTAAAGGCGCGCAGCGTTGGCTCAACTTGGGCTTTGTGCGTTTTCAGCCATCAGAGCTGCTTAAATTGGCGGTGCCGCTGATGGTGGCGCGCTATATCGGTAAACGTGCGCTGCCACCGAGTTTTCAAACCTTGGTTGCGTCACTGGTAATGGTGTTCGTGCCGACGATTTTGATCGCTAAACAGCCCGACCTTGGCACCTCGATTCTCATCGCAGCATCGGGGATTTTCGTCATTTTCCTTGCCGGGATCAGTTGGCGCATTATTTTCGCCGCGCTGTGCGCCGTTGGTGGTTTTTTACCGATCTTGTGGTTTTTCCTCATGCGCGAGTATCAGAAAGTTCGCGTGCGCACCCTATTCAATCCAGAATCCGATCCACTTGGCGCGGGCTATCACATAATCCAAAGTAAAATAGCCATCGGCTCAGGCGGAATTAACGGTAAAGGGTGGTTACAAGGTACTCAATCTCAGCTAGAGTTCTTACCCGAGCGCCACACCGACTTTATTTTTGCGGTGATCGCCGAAGAGTGGGGATTGATCGGCATCTTAGTGCTGCTCAGTCTCTATCTGTTTATTATTGGTCGAGGTCTGTTTTTAGCGAGTAAAGCCCAAACCGCCTTTGGTCGTATGATGGCAGGCAGTATCGTTTTAAGCTTCTTCGTCTATGTATTTGTCAATATTGGTATGGTGAGTGGCATTTTGCCCGTGGTTGGCGTGCCGTTACCGTTAATCAGCTATGGCGGCACCTCGATGGTGACGCTCATGGCGGGTTTTGGCATATTGATGTCGATCCATACCCATAGAAAAGCATTTTCAAAGGCAACCTAATCATGGCCATTACGCACCCTATTTTCGTCATGTTGGCATCGCTCCTGGTGCTTGCAGGCTGTTCATCCTCCAAACGCTACAGCATCGAGGATGACGTCGCGCCATCGAAACCGATTTCTGTCGACCATATTGAGGATGCACACCCGCAGTATGAGCCCTACAGCTTAGGCGGCAATAAAAGTTATACCCTGCGCGGCCAAAGTTATTCGATCATCAAAGAGCCCGAAGGCTTTAAGCAAAAGGGACAAGCCTCTTGGTACGGCAAAAAGTTTCATGGTCATCTCACCTCCAATGGTGAGGTGTACGATATGTACTCAATGACGGCGGCCCATAAAACCTTGCCTCTGCCGAGCTACGTCAAAGTGACCAATTTAGACAATGGCAAAACCACCATCGTCCGCGTCAATGACCGTGGACCGTTTCATCAGGGACGAATTATCGACCTCAGTTACGCGGCGGCGGTCAAACTAGACGTGGTGAAAACGGGTGTGGCCAATGTGGAGATCGAAGTGATCACCTCAGAAAAGCCGGACTCAGAGCTGAAGAAAAAAAGTCAGCCCAGTTATGTTGTCCAGGTCGCCTCTTCACAACATGAAGATCGCGTGCGAACTTTAGCGCAAGATCTGAGTCAAAAATTGTCGGTGAAAAGCCACGTCACCTCGGGCGATAAAATTCACCGTGTCTTTTTAGGCCCTTTTAAAGACTACTTGCTCACAGAGCAAACGTTAGAACAAGTGAAAGAGCTGGGTTACTCCAGCGCCTTTATTCGCAACCAGTAGTCCTCAACCCAGTGTGTGGTCGTCCTTGCACTGGTTTGAGTGATTGTTTCTGTTAACATATGGACAGTGAAAAATAATTCTGACTTTGATATGAAAAAAACAACGCTAACTCAATCTGTTTTTATTTCTTCCGTTGCACTTTGTGCAACCCTCGCGAATTCAGCGATTGCCTCGCCGATTGTTGTGCCTGACGCGCCGCAAATTGCCGCTAAGGGCTACGTGTTGATGGATTACCATTCAGGCAAAATCCTTGCTGAGAAAGAGATGAATACCAAGCTTTCACCGGCAAGCCTGACCAAGATGATGACCAGCTATGTGATTGGTCAAGAACTTGAACGTGGCAACATCAACCTCAGTGATGACGTCACCATCAGCGAAAATGCCTGGGCGAAGAACTTCCCTGAGTCATCAAAAATGTTCATCGAAGTCGGCACCACAGTCAAAGTGGAAGACCTGAACCGTGGCATCATTATTCAATCGGGCAACGACGCCTGTGTTGCGATGGCCGAGCACATTGCAGGTTCTGAGGATGCATTTGTAGACTTGATGAACGCTTGGGCAAACTCACTGGGCATGGACAACACGCATTTCGCCAACGTTCACGGCCTCGATAACCCAAACCTCTACTCCACACCGTATGACATGGCGCTATTGGGCCAAGCCCTAATCCGTGATGTTCCGGAAGAGTACCGCATCTACTCTGAGAAGAGCTACACCTACAACGGCATTACTCAGTACAACCGAAACGGCTTGCTGTGGGATAAAAGCATGAGCGTGGACGGCATCAAAACCGGCCATACCAGCAACGCAGGCTACAGTCTCGTGAGCTCTGCGACCGAAGGGAAAATGCGACTTGTCGCTGTCGTGATGGGCACACAGAGCGCCAATGCACGTAAGTCGGAAAGCAAAAAGCTGTTGAGTTACGGTTTCCGCTTCTTTGAAACCGTCGCACCGCACCAAGCTGGGGAAACCTTTGTCGAAGAGAAGATTTGGATGGGCGACAAAGACACCGTGAAGCTCGGTCTCGATCAAGACACCTTTGTGACTCTACCTCGTGGTCAAGCGAAAGAGCTGAAAGCCAGCTTTATCCTTGAAAAAGAGCTCGAAGCCCCCATTAACAAGGGTGACGTCGTTGGTAAGCTATACTATCAACTTGAAGGCGAAGATGTGGCTGAATACCCACTGCTGGCACTGGAAAGTGTCGAGCAAGGCAGTTTGTTCAGCCGCCTGTGGGACTACATAGTGATGCTGTTTAAAAGCTTCCTATAAAGGCTAACCCTGCTGTCATGCTTAAAGCCGCCAAGGGCGGCTTTTCTATTTTTATCCCCGCAGCCTAATACGCCCGTGGTCGGTACGCCAACCACCTAACGTGGCCGCCAATCAGGCTCGGTTGAGGTTTGATGATTTTCGCAGTACTATGCACCGCTGCAAAAATCGACAGTCCAGTTTGGAGTAACAATATGCTGACTATTAATTCGGATGCAAAGCTAAAGGATTTACTCGAGTTCCCTTGCTCATTTACCTACAAAGTCATGGGCCACGCTAAACCTGAGCTACCAGAGAAAGTACTGGAAGTCATCCAGCGTCATGCTCCTGGTGACTACAGCCCAAGTGTGAAACCGAGCGCCAAAGGCAACTACCACTCGGTTTCCGTCAACATCACCGCCACCTCAATTGAACAGGTCGAAACCCTGTACAAAGAACTGGGTGAGATCGACATTGTTCGCATGGTTCTGTAATTATTTTTGATTTATTAAAATTTTTTTGAAAGCAGCGCAAGCTGCTTTCTTTTTAGATATCAGATAGATAATTATTCTAACCAAACTGATAGGTTAAAAATGTGTGGCTAGGTTGTAGTGCCTTTAGCAGAAGCAGTTTATAATCTTTCGACTTTATTAATGGATAACGGGCGCAGCTATGCACAACCAGTTGGTGGTCAGACGATTAGGAAGACAAGATTACGAGCCGATTTGGCGCGCAATGCATGACTTCACTGACAGCCGAAACGACGACACCCAAGATGAAGTGTGGCTGGTTGAACACAATCCTGTGTTTACTCAAGGACAAGCGGGAAAAGCAGAGCACTTGCTCAGTACCGGTGATATTCCTGTGGTGCAAAGCGATCGTGGCGGGCAAGTGACCTACCATGGCCCTGGTCAGTTAGTGGCGTATTTTCTGATTAACCTACGGCGCAAAAAACTCGGCGTGCGTGATTTGGTCACACATATCGAAAACCTCGTTATCCAAACGCTCAAAGCGTACAACATTGAATCCAACGCGCGCCCTGATGCACCTGGCGTGTATGTCGACGGACGTAAAATCTGTTCGTTGGGACTGCGAATCCGCAAAGGCTGCTCGTTTCATGGCCTAGCGCTCAATGTCGATATGGATTTGTCGCCGTTCCTGCGCATTAACCCCTGTGGCTATGCCGGAATGGAAATGGTGCAGGTTCGTCAGCTAAACACAGCGGCCTCTCTCCCTGACGTTGAAGAGTCGCTGATAAAAGAGCTCGTTACTTTACTTGGTTATGATCAAGTTGAATTTAGCACCACACGAGTAACGCCATAAAAAGTAAAGAGAAGTAAAGAGAAGCATGAGTAAACCGATTCAAATGGAAAAAGGCGTTAAGTATCGCGACGCTGACAAAATGGCCCTGATCCCTGTCAAGAACATGCCGACTGAGCAGAAGGAAGTCCTGCGTAAGCCTGAGTGGATGAAGATCAAGCTGCCTTCAGACAGTCAACGAATTCAAGACATCAAGTCAGCGATGCGCAAAAACAACCTGCACTCCGTTTGTGAAGAAGCCTCGTGTCCAAACCTGGCCGAGTGTTTTAACCACGGCACCGCCACCTTTATGATTCTGGGCGCGATTTGTACTCGCCGCTGTCCATTCTGCGATGTGGCCCACGGCCGCCCTCTTGCGCCAGAAGCCGAAGAACCGAAAAAATTGGCGAAAACCATCGCCGACATGAAACTCAAATACGTGGTGATCACCTCAGTGGATCGCGATGATCTGCGTGATGGTGGTGCTCAGCATTTTGCCGATTGTAACCGCGAGATTCGCGCACTCAATCCGCACATTCGTATTGAAACCTTAGTGCCGGATTTCCGTGGCCGCATGGATGTCGCGCTGGATCTGCTCAAAGACAATCCACCCGATGTTTTCAACCATAACCTTGAAACCGCGCCACGTCTTTACCGTAAAGCGCGCCCGGGTGCGAATTACAAGTGGTCACTTGAGCTGCTACGCAAGTTTAAAGAGCAGCATCCAGATGTCCCGACTAAGTCAGGCTTGATGATGGGACTGGGTGAAACCAAAGAAGAGATCGTCGAAGTACTTAAAGATTTGCGTGCGCACGGCGTGACCATGCTCACGCTAGGTCAGTACCTTGCGCCAAGCCGCCACCACTTACCAGTGGAACGTTACGTGCCGCCATCAGAGTTTGATGAGTTGAAAGAGATTGCTCTAGAGCTTGGCTTTACTCACGCAGCGTGTGGTCCTTTTGTTCGCTCTTCCTACCATGCCGACCTTCAAGCGCAAGGCATTGAAGTCAGCTAACACAGCGTAAAACCCATCGAATTTATCTAGGCTGGCCGATAGGTCAGCCTTTTTATTAGTCCAACTTATTGCCTCAAATAATCACCCCAAAGCTTGAATGCCTTAAAGAGATTCTCTAAGCTAATGAAAAGATTATGAATCAAAGGGAATACGATGAAACTGACTGCACTTAGCATGGCCGCGATTGCCGTTGTCACAATCACCTCTGGCTGCGCCTCCAATACCAAACAAGATAACTTTCGTGAAGCCTCCTTTGAGCTGTGCAATACCGAAGTCGATCTCTATTCAGTCAGTGATGACGGCCGTGTACGTATTATTTGTTCCGACGGGTCTAAATTTGCGCTAGACAGCGAGAACACGCTGGAAACCATGCGCGACATCAACATTGATTACTGCGACGGTGAAGGGCTCGGCAAGTTCAGCGAAAGCAGCAAGTATTACTCCTTCAAGTGTAAATCTGGCACCCTGCTCAGCATCTCTAAATAACCCTTAAACGCAAAAACGCCCTTTATGTATTCACATAAAGGGCGTTTTTCTTTGTTTCGCTCAGCCGTCGCTCTGCAAAACAGGCTCGATATCGAACGGTGAGATTACGCGTAAACAGGTAGACGCTTACAGATCTCTAGCACCTTCGCTTTCGTCGCTTCAATCACTTCTTCGTTACCGATGTTATCCAGTACGTCACACATCCAGTTCGCGAGCGCTTTCGCATCTTCTTCACTGAAACCGCGGCGAGTGATCGCTGGTGTACCCACACGAATACCCGAGGTCACAAACGGGCTGCGAGGGTCATTCGGAACTGAGTTTTTGTTGACGGTGATGTTGGCTGCGCCTAGCGCCGCATCCGCATCTTTACCTGTGATGTCTTTGTCAATCAAGTCGACCAAGAACAGGTGGTTCTCTGTACCGTTAGACACGATTTTGTAACCGCGCTCTTGGAACTGAGCCACCATCGCTTTGGCATTTTTCACCACGCGACCTTGGTACGCTTTAAATTCAGGCTCCATCGCTTCTTTAAACGCCACCGCTTTACCCGCGATAACGTGCATTAGAGGACCACCTTGACCACCAGGGAAGACCGCTGAATTCAGCTTCTTGTACATCTCCTCGCCAGCGTTAGACAGGATAAGGCCACCGCGTGGACCCGCTAGGGTTTTGTGTGTCGTGGTCGTCACAACGTGCGCGTGAGGCACTGGCGTTGGGTATTCGCCAGCGGCAATCAGACCCGCAACGTGCGCCATGTCGACAAATAGGTACGCGTCCACTTTGTCTGCAATGTCACGCATGCGTTTCCAATCAACGATTTGAGAGTACGCAGAGAAACCGCCAATGATCATCTTAGGCTTGTGCTCAAGTGCTAGCGCTTCCATTTCGTCGTAGTTGATTTGGCCCGCTTCATCAATGCCGTAAGGAATGACGTTGTAGTGCTTACCAGAGAAGTTAACAGGAGAACCGTGCGTTAGGTGACCACCGTGTGCCAAGCTCATGCCCAAGACCGTATCGCCTGGGTTAAGCAGCGCCATGTAAACTGCACTGTTGGCTTGTGAACCTGAGTGAGGCTGTACGTTCGCGTATTCACAACCAAATAGCTGACAAGCACGATCAATCGCTAGCGCTTCTGCTTTATCGACGTACTCACAACCACCGTAGTAACGCTTGCCTGGGTAGCCTTCTGCATATTTGTTGGTGAGCTGAGAGCCCTGAGCTTCCATTACACGTGGGCTGGTGTAGTTTTCTGAAGCAATCAGTTCAATGTGCTCTTCCTGGCGAAGAGTTTCTTCTTGGATAGCTGCGAACAGTTCCGCATCGTAATCTGCGATGTTCATATCACGCTTTAGCATCTGTATCTCCTGACTCAGATTAAGACTTAAATTGGCAAAAAAACCGACTTACGACCCTGAGAATAACGTTTTTACGCTGACGCAAACGTTTGCATCGGGTTAATGACGCGCATTCTACATAATTTGATCTGGGTCATAAAGAGAAAAATACACTTTTTCTCATGCAGTTTTTTCATAATGTTTTACGAAGATTCTCATACGCGACATAACGTCAATCAATCACTTTGTCTGAATCCTACTCTGCTTGCACAATAAGCAGAGATCTCAGCCACCGATGCTCAACCCAGTTAACGTCGATCATGAGTGTCAATTTTCTCCTTTACACCCCGTAAAACAGTGATTACATAGGTTTACCTTAAATTTCCTTCTCAAGCTACCGAAAACCTAATTTTTTCACTAGTATGCGCGCCATTATTTCCGATGAAAGCTTCAAATTGATGGAAAAACACTCACGTAAAGAAGATTGGATCGCGATTCTCACCGGGACATTTCTTGTCGCTCAAGGGGTATTCTTTCTCCAATCCGCTCAGCTACTCACTGGCGGTACAACAGGTCTCGCTCTGTTGGTCAGCCAATTCAGCACTTGGTCATTCGGTACACTCTACTTTGCCATGAACCTGCCATTTTACGCGCTCGCTTGGCAGCGGTTTGGCGCTCGGTTTGCGGTCAATAGTGCCATTTCAGGTGCTCTGGTCTCCATTTTCGCTGACCACCTCTATTTAGTGATAAAACTGGAGACCATTAATGAGATTTACTGTGCGCTGGCGGGGGGCTTGCTGATGGGGCTCGGGATGCTGATCCTATTTCGTCACCGCTCAAGCCTTGGCGGTTTCAACGTGCTCTGTTTATGGATTCAAGATCGTTTCGCTATCTCAGTGGGTAAAACTCAGTTGGCGATTGATGTGCTGATTTTAGTGGCTTCGTTCTTCTTTGTGACGCCTTACATTATTGGCTTGTCGATTTTGGGCGCTTTTTTGCTCAACCTCGTGCTCGCTATGAACCACAAACCGACGCGCTACACCGTTCAATACCGCTAAAAAAACAGCCCGCGAACGTGCGGGCTGAATCATTAATGCGCTTTACGCACCGTGACGTCTTGGCTGAGCTCTTTGTTGAGCTCCGCTTCAACATGGCCCGGTGAGCGCGTGTTGGCCGAGATCAATCGGTACATCGCCGGAATGACAAACAAGGTCACTAAGGTGGCAAACGCCATACCAAAGAAGATCACCGTACCGACCGCAACGCGACTTTCATAGCCAGCGCCTGTCGAGAGTATCAATGGGATAGCGCCCGCTAGCGTGGTGAACGCCGTCATCATAATCGGACGAAGACGACGGGCCGCCGCATCAACAATTGCTTGCTCAAATTCAAACCCGCGGTCTCGAAGCTGGTTCGCAAACTCGACGATCAAAATGCCGTTTTTGGTCACCATACCAATCAACATGATCATGCCAATCTGGCTGTAGATGTTCATCCCCTCGCCCATAATCACCAGACCTAGGAAGCCACCAAACACGCCCATCGGTACGGTAAACATCACAACCAACGGGTTGATGAAGCTTTCAAACTGCGCCGCCAACACCAAATACGCCACCAGCAAAGCCAAACCAAACACCATCAATATGCTCGACTGATTCTCTTTGTAGTCTTTTGACTCACCCGAGTAGCTGACCGAAATATCCCCAGGCAGCAGATCCACCGCTTGCTGATCAAGAAAGTCCAGCGCCTCACCTAAGGTGTAGCCGTCCGAGAGGTTGGCAGTGATGGTGATTGCTTTTTGCTTGTTGTAGTGAGACAGGCGTGTGGATGACGCCACCTCTTCAATCTTAGTCAAGGCATCGAGCGTCACTAGCTCACCGCCCGAGGTACGCATGTAGATTTGGCTCAAATCCGCGGCATTGTTGAAACTGTTTTCATCACCGCGTAAATAGACGTCGTACTCTTCACCGCGTTCCACAAAGGTGGTTTCGCTTTTGCCGCCCAGCATAATCTCAAGAGTATCTGAGATATCCTGAACGCTGATCCCAAGCTCTGCTGCGCGTTGACGGTCAACCGAGACTACCAACTCTGGTGTACGCTCAGAGTAGTTAATGTCTGCCCCTTCCATATACGGGGACGCTTCGGCGATCGCTTCAAGTTTTTCCGCCCACGTTTTTAGTTCAGAGTAATCCGATCCACCTAGTACAAATTGCACCGGCTCGCTCGAACCGCCTCTAAAGCCAGGCATAAACGGGAATACGCGCACATCGGCGATTCCTGATAGGGCTTTACGCACCTCACCCAGCGCCTCTTGTGCGGTGATGTCACGGTCATTCCAATCTTCCAGAATCATGATAACAAAACCGGTTTGGTCACCGGCATTGCCGCCAAACGCTGGCGATTGAATACTGAACGACTTCAAGAAACCTTGGCCAAGAAGAGGCAGCAAACGCTTTTCGATGATGTCCATGTTCGCCGCCATGCGGTTGTAACTGGTCGCATCCGCGCCACGCGCAAAAGCAAAAATGACCCCGCGGTCTTCTGAGGGGGTGAGCTGTGCGGGCACTTGTTGCATCAAGCCCCAACTGCCGCCAATACAAGCTATGATCACCAGAGGTGCGGCCCATTTCCACTTCAATGCGCCACGCAGCAGAGCACGGTACGCCGATTCGAGGCGGGCAAACATGCGATCAACAAACAGATTGAAACGATTCGGTTTGACGTTGGCTTTCAAGAGATGGCTGCCAAGCACCGGAGTCAGCGTTAATGCCACCAATGACGAGAAGATCACTGACATCGCCAGCAACACGGAGAACTCGGTAAACAGAAGCCCTACCATGCCATCCATAAAGGAGATCGGCAAAAACACCATCACCAATACCAAGGTGGTGGCAATGACCGCAAAGCCGACCTCACGCGTGCCTTTATACGCCGCAAGCAGTGGCTTCTCACCTTGCTCGATATGGTGGAAGATGTTTTCCACCACCACGATGGCATCATCCACCACCAGACCAATTGACAAAATCAGCGCCATCAGCGTGATCAAGTTGATGGAAAAACCAAAATAGTACGCAGCGATAAACGAAGAAATCAGTGAAACGGGCACAGTGACGGCGGGGATCAAGGTCGCTCTCGCTTGGCCGATAAAGATGTACAACACCAAGATCACCAAACCGCCCGTGATAAATAGCGTGTTGTAAACCTCGGAGATTGAACGTTCAATAAAGACTGTTGAGTCGTAGTCAATCGCCAAACGAGTGCCCGCAGGTAAAAACTGCTGAATATTGTCGACCTCTTTGTGGACCAAAGTCGCCACATCCAAGGGGTTCGCATCCGACTGCGGCACAATGCCCATGCTGACGTTAACCACACCGTCGCTTTTAAAGGTCGAGTTTTCATTCTCGGCACCAATAAAGACATCGGCGACATCTTTTAGATAGATGGGCGTATTGTCGCTGGCGCTTTTCACCACCAGGTATTCAAAATCTTCGGCCTGATTGTAGCTGCGCGCGGTACGCACTGACATGACGATCTGATCGTTACGTACCTCGCCGCCGGGGCTTTCAATGTTTTCACTGCGCAGCGCCGAGGTAATGTCCGATGTCGTTACGCCGCGTCCGGCCATAAGCTCTGGCTTGAGCTTAACGTACATCACTTTGTACAAGCCGCCAGAAATATCGACCGAACTTACCCCTGTGATCAAGCTGAAACGGTCGAGCAATACCCGCTCAACGTAGTCCGTCAACTGGGTGCGATCCATCTCGGACGAGCTTAAGTTGATGTAAAGTGACGCCTCACCGGAACCATTGTTCTTAAACACCACAGGATCGTCGGCTTCGTCCGGCAAAGAGCGCTGGGCACGAGCCACCGCATCACGCACATCGCTCACCCCGGTGTTGAGGTCATACCCCAACTCAAACGTAATGGTGATGCGTGACATCCCGTTGCGTGTGGTCGAGGAGATCTCATCAATACCGCTGATACCCGAGAGCTGATCTTCCAACACTGAGGTAATCTGGCTTTCTATGATGGT
Organism: Vibrio sp. R15-SG3-ISO1A; assembly: GCF_059833955.1. NCBI lineage: Bacteria > Pseudomonadati > Pseudomonadota > Gammaproteobacteria > Vibrionales > Vibrionaceae > Vibrio > Vibrio sp. R15-SG3-ISO1A. The sequence continues at coordinate 18,975 of NZ_JCBDGH010000057.1, read as the reverse complement.
GGCGGACGCGCCACTGTAGCGAGTGCTGATCGATACCACAGGGTTTTCGATGTCAGGCATTTCACGCACCGCCAGTTTGCTAAACGACACAATGCCAAACACACACAGCAGCAAGCTCAGTACGATGGCGGCAACCGGTCTTTTAACCGATACATCGGATAACAGCATCAGTTCGCCCCTTCTTGTGCTGCACGCTCAACCTGGCTTTTGAGCGGCTTACCATCCGGCCCAAGCTCACTCACGGTCACGCCATCACGCATATTAACAATGCCCTGCACCACGATCTTCTCACCGATGTCGAGTCCTTGTTCAATCACCACTTGGTTGCCTATGCGCGCGCCGAGTAAAACTTCGGTTCGGGTGGCCTTACCCTGCTCATTGATGACGTAGACAAAACGCTTCGTACCGGAATATTCAAGCGCTTGTACTGGGATAATGGGCGCTTCAATCGGCGGAAAGTCCATCTCTGCGGAAACCAGCATGCCGGGTTTGAGCAGGTTGTCTGGGTTATCAAAGTGAATACGTACACGCAGGTTCAAGGTTTCCGCATTGATGCGTGAATCGATGCCGATCACCTCGCCTTCAAACACGCGACCTTGCCATGCCGCGTTGGTCGCTTTGACCTTCATACCTCGTGAAATCTGCGATAAATAGCGCTCTGGCACTTGAAGGTCTAACTGCATCACGGTGAGGTCGTCGAGCGTCAGCAGCTCTGAGCCAACGCTGACCAATTTGCCGCGACTGAAATCAATAAAGCCAACCGTACCGGAAAAAGGGGCACTAATATGGAGGTCATTCAGATTGGCATTGGCGGCGTCGAGGCGCGCTTTGGCAATATCGACGCTCGCTTTTTGCGCGTCGATTTCGGTTTGCGTAATGGCGTTACGTGACACCAAACGCTCAAATTCTTTGAGTTTACGCTGCTCATCTTTGAGGTAAGCCTGCGCTTCCACCACCGCTGCGCGTGCTTTATCGTCATCAAGCTTAACAAGCAGTTGCCCTTGCTGAACTTCTTGATTCGCCAGCACCGCAATGGTGTCCACTTTACCGGCCACTTCTGAGGCGATAGTGACCGATTGATCCGCTTTCAGTTTGCCGACCAAAGAAAGAGATTGCGATACTTGATGAATATCCACAGGCTCAGTGATCACACTGATACTCGGACCACGCGCGAACGCGACGGATGTGTTGGCCAACATCGATAATGACAACAGACTTACAAAAATTTTCTTTTTCATGATGATAGTTCAGTCCAATTAAACCCAACTTATTCTAGCGCTTTATACGTAGATACAACGTCAAGTAATGTAAAGAGTGAGAAATAAACAGTAAGAGAAGCGCGACTTTTGTGTCCTTTATGGTGAATAAATCCCGTCTTTGCCCAAAAAGGCACCATTCAGTTCAAAATGCTAAGAAAAGGCTTTACAGCTTGGTCGAGTTTGCTATGATTCGCTCCGCACTTGATTGATGGGTTGGGAAATCATCCGTTAAGTATAAAAATTCCTGGAGGGGTTCCCGAGTGGCCAAAGGGAGCAGACTGTAAATCTGCCGGCACTGCCTTCGATGGTTCGAATCCGTCCCCCTCCACCATATTCGCTCTAACGAGCACGCTTGATTGATGAGTTGGGAAATCATCGGTTAAGGATAAAAATACCCTGGAGGGGTTCCCGAGTGGCCAAAGGGAGCAGACTGTAAATCTGCCGGCACTGCCTTCGATGGTTCGAATCCGTCCCCCTCCACCATATTCGCTCTAACGAGCACGCTTGATTGATGAATTGGGAAATCATCGATTAAGGATAAAAACACCCTGGAGGGGTTCCCGAGTGGCCAAAGGGAGCAGACTGTAAATCTGCCGGCACTGCCTTCGATGGTTCGAATCCGTCCCCCTCCACCATATTCGCTCTAACGAGCACGCTTGATTGATGAGTTGGGAAATCATCAGTTAAGGATAAAAAACCCCTGGAGGGGTTCCCGAGTGGCCAAAGGGAGCAGACTGTAAATCTGCCGGCACTGCCTTCGATGGTTCGAATCCGTCCCCCTCCACCATATTGACGAAAGCCAGCTCATTGAGCTGGCTTTTTTGCATCTATACTTCTGCGCTCCTATACTTCTTCGTTCCTATACTGTCGCGTTCCTTTCCAAACACCGCTTCTTTTTTCACTTCGCATTTAGCCGATAGAAAAATGCCCTGACAAGCAGGGCAAAAAGCGGGGGTAACGCTCGGTTTGGGTTATCTCTCGCTCTACACTTCGCTGAGAATAATCCGCGTTTCGTATGGCCTTAATACCTGATGACGAGTGACGGGCTGTGAGCAATCGGCTGAATGATCGGCATAATTGCCAAGAAGATAACGCGCCTTGTCGAGCTCAAATGCATCGGGTAACTCGCACTGCGTTTCTTCACCATAGTAGTTGTTCAGACAAATCAGCGTTTGATTGCCATTACGGCGTTGATAACCAAACACGGAAGTGTGGGTAGGATAGAGGTCAAGGTAATCCCCGTCGGTGATCACCGCGATCGCTTTACGCAGTTGAATCAAGCGTTGATAGAAGTAGAACACAGAGTTTTTGTCGGCGACAGCTTGCTCGGCGTTAATTTCTTGGTAGTTGCTGGCGATATCGAGCCAAGGCTGGCCCTTGGAAAAACCTGCATTACGCTCACCATTCCATTGCATTGGCGTGCGAGAGTTGTCACGCGATTTTTGCGCCAAGATGGCTAACATGGCTTGCTCGCTCAGTCCTTGTTGGTTGACCATGATGTCGTACATGTTGATGCTCTCCACATCTCGGTACTGAGAGATCGAGTCATAGTTGGGATTGGTCATGCCAATCTCTTCCCCTTGGTATATGTAAGGGGTGCCCTGCATCATATGGATGGAGGCCGCCAACATCTTTGCCGACTCGACTCGATATCGGCAATCGTCGCCCAAGCGGCTCACGATACGCGGCTGATCATGATTACACCAAAAGAGCGCGCCCCACCCTTGGCCATTCAGCCCGGTTTGCCAGTGGTTGAATATTTGCTTTAGAGCGAGAAAATCAAACGGTGCATGACTCCACTTCTCACCATTGGGGTAGTCCACTTTGAGATGATGGAAATTAAACACCATCGACAACTCACGTCCATCGAGTGACGAGTACTGCTGACAATGTTCCAGTGTGGTGGACGACATCTCCCCCACTGTCACACTGCCATATTGCTGAAAGACGGCGTCGCTGATCTCTTGTAGATAAGTGTGCACTTTTGGGCCATCGGTGTAAAAACGGCGGCCATCGCCACACTCATCATTGGGGAAGTCTTGCTGCTTGGAAATCAAATTAATCACATCCAAACGGAAACCGTCGACCCCTTTTTTGGCCCAAAAACTGATGATCTCTTTCACTTCAGCGCGCACTTGCGGATTTTCCCAGTTGAGATCCGCTTGCTCCTTCGCAAAGAGATGCAGGTAATACTGCCCTGTTGGCTCATCTAACTCCCATGCGCTGCCGCCAAATTTGGATTGCCAGTTATTAGGCACCTGTCCGTCAACCGGATCTCTCCAGATATAGTAGTCTCGGTACGGGCTGTGTTTATCGCCAAGGGCAGATTGAAACCACGCATGCTCTGTTGATGTGTGGTTCACAACAATATCCATGATGATTCGAATCCCACGCTGATGGGCCTTGGCGAGCAACGCATCAAAATCCGCCATGGTGCCAAACTCGGGATTGATGGCATAGTAGTCAGAAATATCGTAACCATTGTCGACCATAGGTGATTGATAAACCGGTGTTAACCAGATGGCGTCAACCCCAAGGTGTTTGAGGTAATCCAGCTTAGCGATGATCCCTTGGAGATCACCAGTGCCTTTCGCCCCGCTATCACAAAAACTTTTTGGATAGATTTGATAAATGGTGGCAGTTCTCCACCAATTGGCCTCTTGAGTTGTTCGTGTCATATCACGCCTAAAATTTCAGTAACAAAGAAGGGGCGCTGAGAATAAGGAGCGGCCAAGGCCGCTCCGTCAGCGTTATGCGTTCGCAGGCTCAAGTTCGCCTTTAGACTGCGCACGTTTATAGAAGAAGAGTGTCAGCATGGCAGGCAGAGCTATGGCCACCAACATCGCCATCGCGTAAACGCTCCAGTACTGGGGCTGGATAGAGAGAATACCCGGCAAGCCACCGACCCCGATACCGTTCGCCATGACGCCAGCACTGCCACAAATCGCCGCCGCGACCGCACTGCCAATCATCGCGCTTAGCATAGGGAACTTGTACTTTAAGTTGATGCCGTACATTGCTGGCTCAGTGACCCCTAGGTAAGCAGAAATGGCAGCAGGTACAGAGATGTCACGCTCACCGTGTTTTTTGCTGATGAGGATGATACCCACTACCGCTGATGCTTGAGCGATATTCGATAGAGCAATCAACGGCCAAATCGGCGTGCCACCTAATTCTTGCATCAGTTGCAAGTCAACCGCATTGGTGGTGTGGTGGATACCCGTGATCACCAAAGGCGCGTACAAAAAGCCGAATATCATCGAGCCAATCACCGCAAAGTCGCCGGTCATGGCAGCCTTAGCAGCAAACGCAACACCGTTACCCAACACGCGGCCAAATGGACCAATCAGGGAGTGCGCCAACACGACAGAGAGAATAATGGAGACAAACGGCACCACAACAAGGTAGAGGTAAGAGGGTACAATGCGCTTTAAGTTGGTCTCAATCAACGCCAAGGCGACCCCAGCCAACATCGCGGGGATCACCTGCGCTTGATACCCGACCTTTTCAATCACAAATAGGCCAAAATCCCACGCTTCGGGCACTTGTTTACCGATCAAATACGCGTTCATGAGCTGAGGTGAGACTAAGGTTACCCCGAGCGTAATGCCCAGAATCGGCGTACCACCCAGTTTTTTCACCGTTGACCAACACACACCCACCGGTAGGAAGAAGAAAATCGCTTCGCCAATCAACCACAAGAAACTGTGCACCGTGGCCCAAAACTGGCTGATTTGCGTTAATGTTTGGCCATCAAACATCCGGATGTCGCCAATCACATTGCGGAAACCTAAAATCAGACCACCGGTGATGATCGCAGGCAGTAGCGGAACAAAGATTTCCGCAAGATGGGAAATACCACGCTCAAGCAGGTTCATGTTCTGTCTTGCCGCGAGTTTGGCTTCCTCTTTCGACGCAGCAGATTGACCGGATAGCTCAATCAACACTTTGTAGACTTCATCGACTTCCGTGCCAATCACCACCTGAAACTGCCCGGCATTGGTGAAGCAACCTTTTACCATTGGCAACGCTTCAAGGGCTCTTTCATCGGCTTTACCGGTGTCGTTCAACACAAAGCGTAGCCGCGTCAAACAGTGACTTACACTGGCGATGTTGTCACGTCCACCGACTCGCTCAATCAGACGTTCGACGTCTTGCTTGGCTATCTTACTCATTTCCATGTCCACCCTAATTGGATTCTATTGATGTTAGTCTGCGATTGCAGACATTCAAACTGACTCTGTTTGATTGTTATTATATTAATGGGAACATTCCCACTCATTCGACATTATAATCCCAAAAAGCGCATGACATTAAAATGGGAACAGTCCCATAAATTGAAAATGATCACACTAAATCAGAAATTACCAACAGATTCAGATAGTTAAAATTGGATAGGTTGTTGAGTGATGTGAACCTGATCAGAACTACCATTGATCTTATTGATCAATACGTTAGCCGCTTTTTCACCCGCTTGAGCGTAACCAGGGTCGATACTAAAGACATTCGGAAATAGGAAAGAGAGCAGTTCGCTGCCGCCTACGCCTGTCACGTTGACAGAATCACGACCGAGCTCTTGCAAACGCTTGATGACGCCAAGTGCTAAGGTGTCACTGGCACACACAATCGCGTCGGTGCGCTCTGACAATACCTTATCCACCAACGCGTAAGCACTGTCGTGACTGAGCTGACCGGTTTGATAGCAAGGGGCGATCTGGTTGTGCTTGCACCAGCTCAAGTAGGCGTCCAACCGCAGTTTACCTGTGGTTTTATCACAGGGATCGACGCCGATAAACGCGATATTTCGGCACGCACGTTGATGGAGGTGATTGAGCGCGTGCGTGATGACGCCTTGGTTGTCGTAGTTGATCGAAGAGACAACGTCCGTCTCCATCGCGATCACCACACAGCGCGCCTGCCACTGCGCTAGACGCGCGACGTCCAAATCACTAAAACCAAAGACGATAACGCCATCCACATTGCGTCTTTTCAACACCTCTAAGTGTTCATTGGTCATCTGGCGATCAAACTGGCTCTCCATGATCACCACGTCGTAGCCTTGTTGATACAAGACGGCAAGCATACTGCTCACCGCCCTGTTTTCTGAAGGGGAGTCAAGACGAGAGATGATCACCCCAACGACTTTTTGTCGCCCACCACGCATTGATTGCGCCGATTTGGACGGCACATAACCCGACTCCTGAATCACTCGCTCCACTTTGGCGCGGGTTTCCGGTTTGACTTTCGGGTCATTGGTCAGCACACGTGAGACGGTCGACTTTCCGACGCCAGACAGCTTGGCAATATCAACAATGGTGAGTTTTTTGCTCATGTTCCTACGTCATTAAAAGCCATGCCAAGGCGAATGCCTTGGCTATTGAGGTGCAGTAACTTGGATTTAATCAGTGACACATTGGGTAAAGCGCTGATCTTGATAGTTCAAACGCGCTTCGTTGCCTTTAATGGCCAAATTGACAGCCGGCGTCACTTCTTGGCCATCGTCCATTAGCGCGTAGCGGCTGCCCGAACCTGAGGGTAGCTGAGTGAGACGCAGCGATTTGCCCTCTACTTTAACCAGTGCGGCCTCTTCACCAGAAAGGTAAGCGGCTGAAAACTGCTTGCCCTCATCACACTGGTAGGTATGGAACTTTACTGGCGCGCTCGCCTGCTCGCTTTGCGCGCAGCCCAACACCAATCCCGCGACTGCCCACAAGGCTAAATGCTTGTTCATACTCGACTCCTTGAGTGTTTGTGCCTTTGACTGTTCGTTGTCCGTCAATGGTTTTATTGGTTAACGGTCTTTGTTAGCTAACGGTATTTGTTAGATAGTGCGGCACATCGGCAAGACTATCAAGCACCACGCTTGCTAGCGCTTCACCTTGTTCGGTCACCGGTTTGCCTGAGCGGACCAAAATCTTCTGCCCTACCCCAGCAGCCTCTGCCGCCATCAAATCTTGCGCCTTATCACCGACCATGACCGATTTGGCCATATCGATATCGAGAAAGCGCTGCGCTGACTGGAACATCCCCGGCTTTGGCTTACGACATTCGCAATCCCGATCGTCGCCATAATCAGGGTGATGCGGACAATAATAAAAGCCATCAAACTCGACACCGTGATCGACAAAGTTCCAATCCATCCATTGCGTCAGCGACAAGAAGCGATCTTCGCTAAACTTGCCACGAGCTATACCCGACTGATTGGTCACCAGCACCAATAGGTAGCCCATCTGCTTGAGTTGCTTCGTCGCCTCAAATACGCCATCGATAAACTCGAAATCATGCTCATCATGCACGTAACCGTGGTCAACGTTGATGACGCCATCTCTATCTAGAAAGACTGCTGGTTTTGCCAAAATATGTGTCTCTGTCTGCTGTGTTTGGCTCGAATTATACCTTAAAACGAGCGAATTGCAGCAAGGCGAGCACTATCGCTTTAGCGCCTGTGAATAAGGCCATTTGCCCGCGTTATTTCTTTCTTATCTATCTCATGACGAAACAATCTCCGCGCAAGAGAGTGAAAAAAGGCGTTTGGACGTCTAGCCGTAAAAATATCTATTGACACTAAACCTGCAAACCCATAGCATCGTCTACCAAATGAGAGGTAGTTCAAAATAATCGACTTCTCACCAAGTTATTTGCAAGCGGGTTAACTGATGATTGAAATTAATCAAGTCAACAAGGTGTTTTATCAGGGCAGCAAGGAAATCCATGCGCTGAAAGACATTAACCTTACGGTTCCTCAAGGAACGATTTTCGGTGTTATTGGCTCTTCTGGAGCAGGGAAAAGTACACTGATTCGCTGCGTGAACATGTTGGAAGCGCCCACCTCAGGTTCAATCAAGGTTGATGGTGTTGATTTGACGACACTGTCTAAATCACAGCTGAGCCAAGCACGCCGCAATATCGGTATGATTTTCCAGCACTTTAATCTGCTTTCATCCCGCACTGTGTTTGATAATGTCGCACTGCCACTTGAACTGGCGGGCAAAGACAAAAACGCCATCACCACTAAGGTAACCGAACTGCTGAAACTGGTCGGCCTTGCTGATAAGCATGAAAGCTACCCGTCAAACCTCAGTGGTGGTCAGAAACAACGTGTTGCGATCGCTCGTGCGCTCGCATCAGATCCTAAAGTGCTGCTATGTGATGAAGCGACCAGCGCGCTCGATCCCGCGACCACTCAATCGATTCTTGAGCTGTTAAAAGAGATCAACCGCAAGCTGAACATTACTATGCTTTTGATCACTCACGAGATGGACGTGGTGAAAAGCATTTGTCACCAAGTGGCGATCATCGGTGGTGGAGAACTGGTGGAGAAAGGCACGGTTGGTGATATTTTTGCTCACCCGAAAACCGAGCTGGCGCACCAATTTATCCGCTCTACGCTCGACTTATCGATCCCAGAAGATTACGAGGCTCGCTTGCAAAGCAGCCGCGTTGAAGACAGCTACCCTCTGGTACGCCTTGAATTCACTGGCGCAACCGTCGATGCACCGCTGATGAGCCAAATTGCGCGTAAATTCAATATCGATGTCAGCATTCTGAGTTCAGACTTAGATTACGCCGGGGGCGTAAAATTCGGCATGATGGTCGCCGAGCTATTTGGTAATGAGCAAGACGACAACGCAGCAATCGAATTTCTGCGTGAACACAATGTAAAGGTAGAGGTGCTTGGCTATGTCCTTTAACTCGATTTCACAATGGCTCGAGCTTAACAGTAAACTGCTGATCGGCGCGACGTGGGAAACCCTCTACATGGTCGCCGTTGCGGGTATCGTGGGCTTTGCTGTCGGTATCCCTCTTGGCGTTATCTTACACACGACCAAAAAAGGTGGCCTACTAGAAAACACCAAACTCAATGGTGTGTTGGGCGCAATCGTCAATATTGGTCGCTCCGTGCCGTTTTTGGTGTTGATGGTTGCCATCATCCCTGTGACGAAACTGTTGGTGGGCACTTTTATCGGTACCACCGCCGCCATCGTGCCTCTCACGATTGGTGCGATTCCATTCGTCGCTCGCCTGATTGAAGGCGCACTACTGGAAGTACCAAGCGGTTTGGTCGAGGCTGCGCAATCTATGGGTGCGACGCCAATGCAAATCATCAGTAAAGTATTGCTTCCTGAAGCGATGCCGACCATCGTCAACTCCGTCACCATCACTTTGGTGACATTGGTGAGCTACTCAGCAATGGCGGGGACAGTGGGCGGCGGCGGTCTAGGTGATGTCGCGATACGTTACGGATTCCACCGCTACGATGTGGTCATCATGGCCGTGACAGTGGTGATGCTCATCGTACTGGTTCAAATTATTCAATCTATCGGCGATGCGATTGTGCGCCGAGTGGATCACAGATAAACATTAAGATTTTCACAAGGAGAAGGTCATGAAATTTAATCTTAAAGGTCTTTTGGCGATTGCCGCTGCGGCATCTGCATTGGTTCTGTCTGGTTGTGGCGAAAAAGAAGCGGACAACAGCAAAATCAAAGTCGGCGTGATGGCGGGTGCAGAAGCACAAGTTGCTGAAGTAGCAGCAAAAGTGGCGAAAGAGCAGTTCGGTCTGGATGTGGAATTGGTGACATTCACGGATTACGTTACTCCTAACGCAGCCCTGGATGACGGTTCAATCGACATCAACGCGTTCCAGCACAAACCATACCTAGATCAGCAAATTGCTGACCGTAGTTACAAGCTGGCTATCGCAGGTAACACTTTCGTTTACCCAATCGCGGGTTACTCTAAGCAAGTGACCTCTGTGGAAGAGATCGAAGAGGGTGCACGTATCGCCGTTCCTAACGATCCAACTAACCTGGGTCGCTCATTGATTCTACTAGAGCAGCAAGGTCTGATCACACTGCGTGAAGGCGTTGGTCTACTGGCAACGGTACGCGACATCGTTGAAAATCCAAAAAACATCTCAATTCTTGAGCTAGACGCTGCCCAGCTGCCACGCTCTCTTGATGATGTTGCGCTGTCTGTCATCAACACCACTTACGCAAGCTCTATCAACCTGACGCCAGAGAAAGACGGTGTGTTTGTTGAAGATAAAGAGTCACCATACGTGAACCTTATCGTTGCGCGTGAAAACAACGTCTCAGCAGAGAATGTACAAAACTTCGTAAAAGCTTACCAAACTGACGAAGTGTACAACGCTGCTTCAGACATCTTCCAAGGTGGTGTCGTTAAAGGTTGGTAATCTGACCTAAGTGCACAATACCCCAATAAATACCAAAAAGGGTCGACGTTCATGTCGACCCTTTTTCTATCTTGGCATTCTCTGATCGAAATGCATTCCCATCAGCCTGTCATCGTGGATTATTTACGCCCCAACATACGACTCAAAGTGCCATCTTTATCGACCCATTGATGCTTAAGCGCCGCAGTAATGTGGAGCACCAAGGCCGCAATAATGATCTTAGGGGCAAACCCATGCACCGCCCCTCCTAGCGATTGCAGCCACTCTATTTTTTCCCCTGCAGCAAGGATCTCGACGCCAAAAACCTCCAGTGCTCGCCCGCCGCCGACGCTCATGGCAATGCCTGAGATGGGCATCAATAGTGTCGCCAGCATCAAAATGCCATGAATCGACTTGGCTAGAATCTCTTGTACTCGGGTCAACACCGCCGAGCTTTCAATCGGCCCTTCTTTGAGTCGCCACGCCACGCGCAACACAGCGATCAGCAAAATAATCACGCCAAGGGATTTGTGAATCCCCATTAACTCGCCTTTGGCTGGGCTTCGCTCCATTTGCTCAAGATACAAGCCAAGGCCTAACACGCCAATAAAACCAAGGCCCGTTAACCAGTGAAAAAAGAGGGTGGGTTTAGAATGTGGATTGCTCATGATGACGGTCTCTTATTAAAAGTATGCTGTCTATTATCTGGTCACCCTAGCCATCAATCCAGAGACTTCTAAGTAAAAAAACGTAAAGAGCAAAAAACGTAAAGAGCAGGCGAAAAAAAGCCGAAGCAAATGCTTCGGCTTAGGAAAAGTGTGAGTCCATCGACTACGGCGTGTAGTAGGTCGCCGCGCCCGGACCAACAGGTAGACCAAGGATGAAGACCCATACGTAGAAGAGTACACTCCAACCAACGATAAAGCAGATTGAGTACGGCAGCATCGTCGCGATGAGAGTACCGATACCGAGATTCTTCATGTAGCGCGTTGCCACAGCGAGGATCAGACCAAAGTAACTCATCATAGGTGTGATGATGTTGGTCGTTGAGTCACCAATACGGTAAGCCGCTTGAATCGTTTCTGGTGCGTAGCCAACCAGCATCAACATAGGCACGAAAATCGGTGCGGTGACCGCCCACTGCGCTGACGCTGAACCGATCATCAAGTTGATGAAGCCGCACATCAAGATAAAGGCGAAGAACAGCATTGGGCCAGTAAGACCAATATTTTGCAAGAAACCGGCACCGGCTACGGCAAACACTTGACCAAAGTTCGTCCATTTGAAAAATGCAACAAACTGCGCAGCAAAGAAGACTAAGACAATGTACATGCCCATTGATGACATGGATTTAGACATCGCATCAATCACGTCACGGTCATTGTTCATCGTGCCCACTACGCGGCCGTAAACAAAGCCAGGAATCGCGAAGAAGACAAAGATAAACGCCACGATACTCTTAAGGAACGGAGAACCCGCGACAGTACCTGTACTTGAGCGCAATACGCCATCTTCTGGAACGATAGTCCAAGCCAGCAGCGCCGATACCACTAGGATCGCAATACCTGCCAACTTCAAGCCTTTCTTTTCGATAGCCGTCAGGCTACCCATTTTGTCTTGAGACAGATCTTCCGCCGCTTCTTCGTCATTGTATTTACCCAGTTTTGGCTCAACGATTTTCTCAGTCACGAAGGCACCGGTAATGGCGATAAAGAAGGTGGAGACGAACATAAAGTACCAGTTCACCTCAGGACCGACGGTGTAAGTTGGGTCGATCATCTGAGCGGCTGTCTCGGTAATACCAGACAGCAGTGGATCCACCGTACCAATAAGCAAGTTCGCCGAGTAGCCACCGGATACACCGGCAAACGCCGCCGCCAAGCCCGCCAAGGGGTGACGACCCAAAGAGTGGAATAGCATCGCTGCCAGTGGGATCAGAACCACATAGCCTAGCTCAGACGCGGTGTTAGAAATGATACCAGCAAAAACCACGGTCACAGTAACCATGCGCTTAGACGCGCCCATCACCATACCGCGCATCGCGGCAGAAAGTAGACCCGAGTGTTCAGCGATCGCAACACCTAACATTGCGACCAATACCGTCCCGAGCGGCGCAAAGCCAACGAAGTTCTTCACCAGGTTGGTCACGATCAGTTGAAGGCCTTCAGCGTTCAGTAAGCTGACCACATGAATCATTCCATCTGCGGCACGACCGCTTGCCCCTTCAGGACGAGGATCGATGACTGACACTTCGAAGTACCCGGCAACGCCAGATAGCACGAGAATCGCGAGACAGAAAATAGCAAATAGTGTGATTGGGTGGGGTAATAGGTTCCCCAAATACTCTACCGTGTCAAGAAAGCGGGTAAAAATAGGCTTTTTCGGCGAGCTTTGTTTCATTGAAGCAGATGAACTCATCTGTTCCCTCCTTGTCGTTTTTCCTACGCTTTTGTGACAGGGCTGTCACAAAAGCTTGGGCAGAGTACTCGACAAGAAGGTCAATTAGAAATCCTAAATGTTACAAAACGTATCAAATGAAAGAATAATTAACCAAATAAATTAGCTTATAATGAAAAATATCACTAATTAAACGATAGATATCAACATAAAAAACTACAAATAAAATAAACACCATCAATCATTTGTCACTTTTGCACCGCCTTAAAGCGAGGATTGGTTTTGCAGATCACGTATAAGCGCCCTCTTCGCTTAATGATTTGGCAATCAGGATGACGGCTTTTTGCACTCTTTAATGATTTCACGATTTTCATCTCTTAATTCTCCATCAATCGTTATGTTATAACATATTAATTAATAATCATTATCAATAAGAAAAGCAAGCAAAATTTGTGATACTTTGCCGTATCAATCCGTACTGAAGACCTTAGCCATGTATTCCATAGAACCGATTGGCATTATCGAAAGCCCTTACAAAGAGAAATTCGCCGTTCCTCGTCAACCTCGCTTGGTCCCTGCTGCGCGATCACGCGTCAAACTGCAAGGGGCTGCCAATAGCCCAGAAGCCGTGCGTGGAATAGAGCAGTTTTCTCACGTGTGGTTGCTGTTTTTGTTTGATCAGAATCTGCAAGCGGGATGGAAGCCCACTGTGCGCCCGCCTCGCTTGGGCGGCAATGAGCGCATTGGTGTGTTTGCCTCGCGCTCGACATTCAGACCTAACGGTATCGGCATGTCGGCAGTCGAAGTTAAAGGGGTGAGCAAGCAAGGCGATCAGATCTATCTGGATCTGGGCAACGTCGACTTGGTCGACGGCACCCCGATTATCGACATCAAGCCCTATATCCCCTACTCAGATTCAGTGGCTGAGGCCAAAGGAGGCTACGCAGAAGCAGAGCCTGAAACCTCTCAAGTCCACTTCTCCTCGACTGCACTAGCCTCGCTCGACAAGCACCACGATGCGGAGTATGTCAAAACTGTTATCGAACAAGTACTGGCGCAAGACCCTCGTCCGGCCTACAAAAAGAATAAGCCCGACGACAAGGAATATGCGGTAAATTTGTTCGATCTGAACGTCAAGTTCACCGTCAACGACAACTTCATAACAGTTACTGCGATTGAAAGCTTTTGACAACACTCTTTGGCTGATATCATAAGCGGCTAACTGTTTTCCCTTTGTGGGATCTTCATACTTCAGCCTGTTGGCTTGAGTATCTAACTTTACTAAACGGATAAATTGAATGCGTACCAGTAACTATCTTCTTTCTACTCTTAAGGAGACTCCAAACGACGCAGAGGTCGTGAGCCACCAGCTCATGCTCCGCGCAGGTATGATCCGTAAGCTGGCTTCAGGTCTATACACCTGGCTGCCTACTGGTCTGCGTGTGCTGCGTAAAGTCGAAAACATCGTTCGTCAAGAGATCGACAATGCAGGCGCCGTCGAAACCTTGATGCCCGTTGTTCAGCCGTTTGAACTATGGGAAGAGACAGGCCGCAGCGAGAAGATGGGTCCTGAACTCCTTCGCTTTACTGACCGCCATACGCGTCCGTTTGTTCTAAGCCCAACTGCAGAAGAAGTGATCACTAGCCTAGTGCGCAACGAAGTGAGCTCTTACAAACAGCTGCCGCTCAACCTGTACCAAATCCAAACCAAATTCCGCGATGAGCGTCGCCCACGCTTTGGCGTAATGCGTGCACGTGAATTCTGCATGATGGATGCATACAGCTTTGACATCGACAAAGAAGGTCTAGAGAAATCTTACCAAGCAATGCACGATGCGTACTGTAAAGCCTTCGATCGCATGGGTCTTGAGTACCGCCCAGTACTGGCTGACTCTGGCGCTATCGGTGGTAGTGGTTCTCAAGAGTTCCACGTACTTGCAGAAAGCGGCGAAGACCTCATCGCCTTCTCGACTGAGTCTGATTACGCAGCGAACATCGAAAAAGCCGAAGCGGCCGCACCTGCTGGTGAGCGCGCTGAGCCAACTCAAGAGATGACGCTGGTGGATACGCCAAACGCGAAAACCATCGCAGAGCTTGTAGAGCAACACGGTCTACCTATCGAGAAGACAGTCAAAACGCTGTTCGTAAAAGCCTCTGATGAAGTAGACGCAGACATCATCGCGCTAATCATCCGTGGCGACCACGAACTAAACGAAGTGAAAGCAGAAAACCTTCCTCAAGTTGCTGCTCCTCTAGAGATGGCAAGCGAAGAAGAGATTCGCGCACTGATCGGCGCAGGTCCTGGCTCTCTTGGTCCTGTTGGTCTTGAGTTGCCATTCATCGTTGACCGCACTGTTGCCGTAATGAGCGACTTCGGTGCGGGTGCGAACGCTGATGGCAAGCACTACTTCGGTATCAACTGGGGTCGTGACGTTGAGCTTGGCCAAGTTGAAGATCTGCGTAATGTTGTCGAAGGCGATCCAAGCCCATGTGGAAAAGGTACCCTAATGCTTAAGCGTGGTATCGAAGTGGGTCACATCTTCCAGCTTGGCAATGTTTACTCACAAGCGATGAACTGTGGCGTGCTGGGCCCTGACGGTAAGAACGTCATCCTGGAGATGGGTTGTTACGGTATCGGTGTGTCACGCGTTGTGGCTTCAGCGATTGAACAAAACCACGATAAAAACGGTATCATCTGGCCAGACGCACTTGCGCCGTTCCAAGTGGCGATCGTGCCACTTAACATGAAAAAATCAGAAGATGTTCAAGAGCTTGCCCCAAAATTATATCGACGTTTGTCCAATGTCTATAAGTTGGAAACTATCTTGGATGATCGTAATGAAAGACCCGGCGTGATGTTCGCAGATATGGAGCTAATAGGTGTACCTCATACGATTGTTGTTGGTGGAAAAAGCCTAGAGGAAGGGTACATTGAATATAAGTGCAGATCTCTCGGTAATGATAAATTTAGAGTGGTCAAAAATGCTATTGAACTATTCATTAGTACTATCGCAAAGATTCCAAGCAAGCAACTCACTGTTGACGATGTTAATAAGTTGGTGAACCTCGCAAACAACAATCCCGAGGCTCTAAAAGAAATCAAGAATAAAATAACTAAAGCCCGAAACCGTTGGAGAGAATTCATTTAACAACTAAAGCTGGTGCCAACTGGCACCAGCTTATTATTCCAAAGGCTCTGTCGGCGCTTGACTGGCGACCTTCTTCTCGGCATAAGCCACATCAACCAGCGCATCCGCATTGCCATCAATCAGCTCGCCAAAGTGAAAAATACCAAACTCACCCGGCTTCATCCGATGCCAGGTTTCATTGTCCGTCAGCGGTTGAGTCGCAATCACTGAAACAATATCGTTGGGCGTCGTCTCTTCTTGAAAGTTGATGGTGACATCTTCATCAATCAATGTCGCTTGCCCAAAAGGCGCGCGACGAGTGATCCAATACAGATGATTGGTGCAATACGTCATCACATACTCTCCGTCAGAGAGCAACATATTGAAGACCCCTTTCTCTTTGAGCATGTCACAACACATGGCCACAAAACGAAATACTCCCACCATAACGTGCGGTGGTTGTGGGTAACGATCTTCCATCTGCTTGAGCAGCCAACAAAACGCCATCTCACTGTCAGTTTGCCCCACTGGACGATGCCGACCTGTGTCCATCTGTTGGTAGTCCGTCAACTGGCCATTGTGGGCAAAAGTCCAGTAACGCCCCCACAGCTCGCGGGTAAACGGATGGGTATTTTCCAGATTCACACCACCACGGTTGGCTTGGCGGATATGGCTGATGACCGCGCGGCTCTTAATCGGATAGTTTTGCACTAACTCGGCAATTTTCGACTGACAGCTAGGGTTAGGGTCTTTGAAATTACGAAAACCTTTCCCCTCATAGAAGGTGATCCCCCAGCCATCACTGTGCGGGCCAGTTTTTCCCCCACGCTGCATTAAGCCAGTGAAACTGAAACAAATATCGGTCGGAACGTTGGCACTCATACCGAGCAATTCACACATGCTTCAAACCACTCCCTGTCAACGTGATGGCGTAATTACGCCATCTCCTTTTCAATCAATTGGATCACAATGTGGATGATTTTGATGTGGATCTCTTGAATGCGATCCGCATAGCCAAAATGAGGAACACGAATCTCGATATCCGCTACCCCCGCCATTTTGCCACCGTCTTTACCCGTCAGAGCGATGGTTTTCATGCCTTTCGCTTTTGCCGCTTCTATCGCCTTAAGAATGTTCCCTGAGTTGCCCGAGGTAGAGAGGCCAAACAGAACATCCCCAGCCGAACCGACCGCTTCAACATAACGAGAGAAAACAAAGTCATAGCCAAAATCGTTGCTAACACAAGAGAGGTGACTTGGATCTGAAATGGCAATCCCAGGGTAACCCGGACGATTTTCACGATAGCGTCCAGTGAGCTCTTCGGCGAAATGCATCGCATCGCAGTGTGAGCCGCCGTTACCGCACGAGAGCACTTTGCCCCCTTGCTTGAATGAATCGGCAATGAGTTTCGCTGCGGCTTCAATTTGAGCAATGTTGTGCTCATCACTTAAAAAGGCATTCAAGACGTTCGCCGCTTCAGTTAATTCACTTTTGATCAGATCGTGGTACATAGGGAATTCTCTAATTGTTATCTTCGATGGGGAAATTTAGCCACAAAGCTAAATACCATTGTTTACGAGTTTACTCGAACCATCCAGAGTGTCGATAGCTGCGCGTCAACTAATGCCAATTCCTCCCCCTACTTCGCCCACAAATTCAGCACGGACCGACAATTTTAGAATTTTCACTCTACTTAGATCACTTTTTAAGCACGATTGGGTTTTACATTTCATTAATGAGTTGTTTACACTCTAACTGGTTAGACCTCTTATAAGATAAACGACGTATAACCCTTAACCCTACATTTTGGGGCGTCGAAGAAGGAAATACACATGGACATCTTGCTCTCAATATTAGGCTTTACGGTGGTACTGGCGACCTGCTTGTACCACCGCAGCTCCTTAATCCTTTCACTGTTTGCGTTAACACTGACGATGGTCGTGCTCTCCATCTGGGGCAGCGCAGGATCGTTGAGTTGGATACTGTACATCGCCGCCACTGCGGTTTTGGCCGTTCCATCGATTCGTCAGTCTCTGATCAGTAAAAAAGCCCTTTCTCTCTTTAAGAAAGTGCTGCCCGCCATGTCTCAAACCGAAAAAGAAGCGTTGGATGCTGGTACGGTTTGGTGGGAAGCTGAGCTTTTCAAAGGCAAACCAGACTGGAACAAGCTGCACGACATTAAAGCGCCAACGTTAAGTGCCGAGGAGCAAGCTTTCCTCGATGGCCCCGTCAATGAAGTGTGTGCGATGGTGAACGACTATCAGGTCACTCACGAGTTGGCCGATCTGCCACCGCAAGTTTGGCAGTACCTAAAAGACAACAAGTTCTTCGCAATGATCATCAAGAAGCAGTACGGCGGGCTTGAGTTCTCTGCCTACGCTCAGTCGCTGGTATTGCAAAAGCTCACTGGCGTCTCAGGCGTGCTCTCTTCTACCGTTGGCGTGCCTAACTCATTGGGCCCGGGCGAACTGCTACAACACTACGGCACCGACGAACAGAAAAACTACTATTTGCCACGCTTAGCCGAAGGTAAAGAGATCCCTTGTTTTGCACTGACCAGCCCAGAAGCAGGCTCAGACGCCGGCTCCATTCCAGACTTCGGTATTGTCTGTAAAGGCGAATGGGAGGGCAAAGAAGTCCTCGGCATGCGCCTAACTTGGAACAAGCGCTACATCACGCTCGCCCCAGTCGCCACCGTTCTCGGCCTCGCCTTTAAATTGCGCGATCCAGACGGCTTACTCGGCGAGACGGAAGAACTTGGCATCACCTGCGCGCTGATTCCCACACACCTAAAAGGGGTGGAAATAGGCAATCGCCACTTCCCGCTCAACGTGCCTTTCCAAAACGGCCCGACACGAGCCAATGATCTGTTTGTACCTTTAGATTTCATCATTGGTGGCCCATCAATGGCCGGTCAAGGTTGGCGCATGCTGGTCGAATGTTTGTCTGTGGGTCGCGGGATCACCTTACCGTAGGTGCTGGAGGGTTCTGTCATCCTGTTTCTTTTAACCTTAGC
>NZ_JCBDGH010000056.1:0-7180 GCF_059833955.1 Vibrio sp. R15-SG3-ISO1A | reverse complement strand
AACGTCACTGATAAGTTTGGCGGCGTGCAAGACATCAACATCACCGCAAAAGAGGGGGATGATATTGAGCAGCTTGCGACTTACATCAACGGTCAAACGGACATGGTGAAAGCGTCTGTTAATGAAGATGGTCAACTTCAGTTGTTCACCGATAACAACACAGTAGAAGGCACGGCGACCTTTGGAGGCAGTCTAGCCGGTGAACTGAGCATTGGCCCAGCTAAAGCGGTCACCGTGGATACCATTGACGTTCGCACCGTTGGCGGCGCTCAAGAGTCTGTTGCCATCGTCGATGCTGCGCTTAAGTTTGTTGATAGTCACCGAGCGGAATTGGGTGCATTCCAAAACCGATTCAATCACGCGATCAATAACTTAGACAACATCAATGAGAATGTTAACGCGTCGAAGAGCCGCATTAAAGATACGGACTTCGCCAAAGAAACCACCGCATTGACTAAGTCTCAGATCTTGTCTCAAGCGTCAAGCTCTGTACTTGCTCAGGCAAAGCAAGCGCCCAACTCAGCGTTGGGGCTTTTAGGCTAAGAAAGTGATTTCTAGCATCAAAAAAGTCATGACTTAATGTTAAATCCAGCCCAAGGGCTGGATTTTTTTGTGCAGAAGAGATGCGAAAAAGGTAACTGGACTGAAACGAGAAAACCCAGCCAAAGGCTGGGTTTTAATATGGCAGGTCTACCTGGATTCGAACCAGGGAATGGCGGCATCAAAAGCCGCTGCCTTACCACTTGGCGATAGACCTGTAGGGTGATAGCGATGCTATCAAATAATGGTGCGGAAGGAGAGACTTGAACTCTCACACCTTGCGGCGCCAGAACCTAAATCTGGTGCGTCTACCAATTCCGCCACTTCCGCTTTGTTTACATCATAACCGAACTATGGGTAAAAATCAGCTATGAATTGTAATGGTGGCTACGACGGGATTCGAACCTGTGACCCCATCATTATGAGTGATGTGCTCTAACCAGCTGAGCTACGTAGCCAAACCTGAATTAAGTATGGTGCGGAAGGAGAGACTTGAACTCTCACACCTTGCGGCGCCAGAACCTAAATCTGGTGCGTCTACCAATTCCGCCACTTCCGCATACTTAATGGTGCCTAGAAGGTCTTTCTAGACGCTTGTAATGAGAAAACTCATCACAAGAAATAATGGCAGGTCTACCTGGATTCGAACCAGGGAATGGCGGCATCAAAAGCCGCTGCCTTACCGCTTGGCGATAGACCTGCAGGTGATAGCGATGCTATCGAATGATGGTGCGGAAGGAGAGACTTGAACTCTCACACCTTGCGGCGCCAGAACCTAAATCTGGTGCGTCTACCAATTCCGCCACTTCCGCGAATCATAATGCTCAACTTATCAAACAAGGAGTAAGTTCAGCGGTTTTCAGTCTGGCGAGACTAAAAACAAAATATGGCAGGTCTACCTGGATTCGAACCAGGGAATGGCGGCATCAAAAGCCGCTGCCTTACCGCTTGGCGATAGACCTGCAGATGATAGCGATGCTATCGAATGATGGTGCGGAAAGAGAGACTTGAACTCTCACACCTTGCGGCGCCAGAACCTAAATCTGGTGCGTCTACCAATTCCGCCATTTCCGCATAATCAAATTCAGAGTTATTTATCAAGATGGTGCGGAAGGAGAGACTTGAACTCTCACACCTTGCGGCGCCAGAACCTAAATCTGGTGCGTCTACCAATTCCGCCACTTCCGCGTCTTGAACTCTGTACACAACCGATCAATTGGTAAAAATCAGTAGTGTTGATTTAATGGTGGCTACGACGGGATTCGAACCTGTGACCCCATCATTATGAGTGATGTGCTCTAACCAGCTGAGCTACGTAGCCAAACCTGAATTAAGTATGGTGCGGAAGGAGAGACTTGAACTCTCACACCTTGCGGCGCCAGAACCTAAATCTGGTGCGTCTACCAATTCCGCCACTTCCGCATACTTAATGGTGCCTAGAAGGTCTTTCTAGACGCTTGTAATGAGAAAACTCATCACAAGAAATAATGGCAGGTCTACCTGGATTCGAACCAGGGAATGGCGGCATCAAAAGCCGCTGCCTTACCGCTTGGCGATAGACCTGCAGGTGATAGCGATGCTATCGAATGATGGTGCGGAAGGAGAGACTTGAACTCTCACACCTTGCGGCGCCAGAACCTAAATCTGGTGCGTCTACCAATTCCGCCACTTCCGCGAATCATAGTGCTCAACTTATCAAACAAGGAGTAAGTTCAGCGGTTTTCAGTCTGGCGAGACTAAAAACAAAATATGGCAGGGCTACCTGGATTCGAACCAGGGAATGGCGGCATCAAAAGCCGCTGCCTTACCGCTTGGCGATAGCCCTACAAGATTCTTATGAATCTGAATAATGGTGCGGAAAGAGAGACTTGAACTCTCACACCTTGCGGCGCCAGAACCTAAATCTGGTGCGTCTACCAATTCCGCCATTTCCGCAAAATCAAATTCAGAGTTGTTTATCAAGATGGTGCGGAAGGAGAGACTTGAACTCTCACACCTTGCGGCGCCAGAACCTAAATCTGGTGCGTCTACCAATTCCGCCACTTCCGCGTCTTGAACTCTGTACACAACCGATCAATTGGTAAAAATCAGTAGTGTTGATTTAATGGTGGCTACGACGGGATTCGAACCTGTGACCCCATCATTATGAGTGATGTGCTCTAACCAGCTGAGCTACGTAGCCACTCGTGAGCGAGACAATATAAACCCTCACGCTCTGATAGACAAGCCCTTTGTAATAAAAGGCTCAGCTATGTAAAAATGGCAGGTCTACCTGGATTCGAACCAGGGAATGGCGGCATCAAAAGCCGCTGCCTTACCGCTTGGCGATAGACCTGCAGATGATAGCGATGCTATCGAATAATGGTGCGGAAGGAGAGACTTGAACTCTCACACCTTGCGGCGCCAGAACCTAAATCTGGTGCGTCTACCAATTCCGCCACTTCCGCATTATTCTGTCTAGAGTTAGCTCTAGAGGTTTCCAGTCATGTATCATCACTAGAAACAAAAATGTATGGTGGCTACGACGGGATTCGAACCTGTGACCCCATCATTATGAGTGATGTGCTCTAACCAGCTGAGCTACGTAGCCACTCTGTGTCCCTTTCGGCTTCGTTTAAAAACGATATGCCTTATTGTCGGGAACGGCGCGCATTATGCGAAGTTGAGGCAGAGGCGTCAATAGTTTTTTTGAATAAATCCGGATAAACCAGCTGTTCGATTCCTTTTTAAACAAAGAGGCGTGTAAACAGGCAAAAACAGGTAACATTTTGGCGTCAATCTCTTTACTTAACTTAGGCTCGCTGGGGGAGAAAACAAAAAAGCCAGCAGAGTTGCTGGCTTTTTAAGTCAATCACTTGCGCAATTTTATACGTTAAAGCGGAAGTGGATAACGTCACCATCTTTGACGATGTAGTCTTTACCTTCTAGACGCCACTTACCGGCCTCTTTTGCACCGCTTTCACCGTTGAACTGGATGTAGTCGTCATAGCCGACAACTTCTGCGCGGATAAAGCCTTTTTCAAAATCCGTGTGGATCTTACCTGCTGCTTGTGGGGCGGTTGCACCGACAGGGATAGTCCAAGCACGTACCTCTTTGACACCTGCGGTGAAGTAGGTGTGTAGGGTCAAGAGCTCGTAACCAGAGCGGATAACGCGGTTTAGACCTGGCTCTTCAATGCCCATATCCGCCAAAAACTCTTCACGATCTTCATCGTCTAGCTCAGAAAGCTCAGATTCGATCGCAGCGCAGACGGCCACAACCACGTTGTTTTCTTTTTCTGCGTACTCACGTACCGCATCCAAGTACGGGTTGTCTTCAAAGCCGTCCTCGTTGACGTTCGCAATGTACATAGTTGGCTTGAGTGTTAGGAAGTTGAGGTAACCAATGGCATCCAACTCTTCTTTCGACAACTCAACGGTACGCGCCATGCCACCTTCGGTCAGTACTGGGAGTAGCTTCTCTAGGACGGTCAATTCGAATTTCGCGTCTTTGTCGCCGCCTTTGGCTTTTTTAGCGTTACGTTGAATGGCACGCTCACATGAGTCTAAGTCCGCCATCGCCAGTTCAAGGTTAATGACTTCGATATCTTCGATTGGAGACACTTTACCCGCAACGTGAACGATGTTTTCATTTTCAAAACAGCGAACCACATGGCCAATGGCATCGGTTTCACGGATATTGGCAAGGAATTTATTCCCTAGACCCTCACCGCGAGACGCGCCTGCAACCAAGCCTGCGATATCAACAAACTCCATCGTGGTTGGAAGAATTCTTTGTGGGTTAACGATCTTTGCCAGTGCATCAAGACGAAGATCAGGCACAGGTACCACACCTGTGTTTGGTTCAATGGTACAGAACGGGAAGTTGGCTGCTTCAATACCCGCTTTAGTCAGTGCGTTAAACAGAGTTGATTTACCTACGTTAGGGAGACCAACGATGCCACATTTAAAACCCATGATAGTAACCTTATTCAGCTTTGAACGTGTGTAGACGGTTTTGAGCTTTCGCTAAGCCATCTTTTAAAAGGATGTCTAAACAGCGGACCGATTCATCGGCGGCTGCATCGAGCAGTTCTTGCTCTTTTGCTGGTGCTTTGCCAAGGACAAAACCAGCGACTTTGTCTTTGTGCCCAGGGTGACCAATGCCAATCCTGAGGCGATAGAAATCTTTGTTATTGCCAAGCTTGCTAATGGTGTCACGCAGGCCGTTGTGTCCACCGTGTCCACCGCCTTTTTTAAACTTGGCTACACCAGGTGGCAAGTCGAGCTCATCGTGTGCCACCATGATCTCTTCCGGTTTAATTTGGTAAAACTTTGCCAAAGCGGCGACCGCTTTGCCGGAGAGATTCATAAAAGTGGTGGGGATCAGCAGGCGGAGATCTTGACCATTGATCAGTATGCGCCCGGTCATACCGAAGAATTTCGGTTCGTTCTTCAAGGTGACCGTGTGGATACGTGCGAGTTCTTCTACCACCCATGCGCCTGCATTATGGCGGGTTTTGGCGTATTCAGGCCCAGGATTGGCTAGGCCGACAAGAAGTTTGATCGGTTGAGTCAAGGTTAGGATCTCTCTTGCAATCTCAAAAAGCGCAGTATGATAGCACAATTTTATCGCCGCAATAAAAAAACACCCCGTAGGGTGTTTTTACATCGGAGCAAGGCGCGATATTAGTTGAACATCGCCGAGATAGACTCTTCATTGCTGATGCGGCGAATCGCTTCAGCCAGCATGCGAGATAGGCTTAGGCAGGTCACTTTACCGGTCGCTTCCATTTCTTTAGGTAGCGTGATCGAGTCGGTAACGATCACTTGGTCTAGCACTGAGTTACCAATGTTTTGTGCTGCGTTACCAGAGAAAACGGCGTGTGTCGCGTAAGCAAAGACACGTTTCGCGCCGCGCTCTTTTAGCGCTTCTGCCGCTTTACACAGTGTGCCGCCTGTATCGATCATGTCATCAACGATCACGCAGTCGCGACCTTCTACATCACCGATCAGGTTCATCACTTCAGAGACGTTGGCACGCGGACGACGCTTGTCAACGATAGCAATATCGATATCACCCAGTGCTTTTGCTGTTGCGCGAGCGCGAACAACACCGCCAAGGTCTGGAGAAACCACGACAGGGTTCTCTAGGCCGCGAGCCTGCATGTCTTCAAGCAGTACAGGTGTACCGAAGATATTATCAACAGGAACATCGAAGAAGCCTTGGATTTGCTCTGCATGTAGGTCGATAGTTAGAACGCGGTCAACACCGACGTTGGACAGGAAGTCAGCAACAACTTTTGCCGTAATTGGCACGCGAGCAGAACGTACGCGACGGTCTTGGCGAGCGTAACCAAAATAAGGGATAACTGCAGTAATACGGCCCGCTGAAGCGCGGCGCATTGCGTCAATCATCACTACAAGTTCCATTAGGTTGTCGTTGGTCGGTGCGCAGGTAGATTGGATGATGAAAACATCGCTACCACGAACGTTTTCGTTGATTTGTACAGCGACTTCGCCATCAGAAAAACGAGAAACAGTTGCGTCACCAAGGGAGATGTATAGACGATCAGCAATACGTTGGGCTAGTTCAGGTGTAGCGTTACCAGCAAATAGCTTCATATCAGGCACGGTGGAAACCTCAGGGTTGCGTCCAGTTTTAGATAGATTGTGTGTGGGCTAAGCGATACTTAGCCAAAGTCTCGTGTAAAGGCGAAATGTTTTTCCCTTGGGCTACAAAAGCCGAGACGGCGTCAGGTAATTTTTCGAAGACAGATTGTGCCGCATTTTTGCTCGAAAATTCAGCAAAAATGCACGATCCAGTCCCGGTCAATCTTGACGGCGCATATTGTAGCAGCCATGAAAGTTGCTTATCAACCTCTGGGTAAAGCATTCGAACAATTTTTTCGCAATCGTTTCCGTAAGGATCGGCGAGAAGGGTTGTCAGCGCTCGCTTTGGTGAATTTCTGCACAAATCTGGATGGGTGAATATATCCACCGTCGCAATGCTCACTGAGGGTTTGATAACTAAGTACCACTTTTCCTGTGGCGATGCCGGCGTCAGCTGCTCACCCACACCCTCAGCAAAGGCGGCAAAACCTCGGGTGAACACCGGGACATCTGCTCCTAGAGCCAGTCCAATCTCGGCGAGCGCATCGTCGCTCAGTTTGGTTTGCCATAAGTGATTGAGTGCGACAAGCGTTGTTGCGGCGTTAGAGGAACCGCCGCCAATACCACCGCCCATAGGTAAAATTTTGTTGAGTTCAATATGAGCGCCCAATGAACATTGACTCGCACTTTTCAGTGCCATTGCCGCTTTCCAGATCAAATTGTCTTCTAGCGCAACGCCCTCGATAGCAGGTGAGAGCGTAATGTTTCCACTGTGATTGGCGGTGATGGTTAGCTCATCGCCATACTCAAGGAATTGAAACAGCGTCTGCAGTTCATGGTAACCATTGGCTCGTCGGCTTGTGATGTAGAGAAAGAGATTCAGTTTGGCCGGTGAGGGCCAAGTGGTGGTTTGGGTGATCATCAGTTCAGTGTCCAAGTCGAAATAATGATGTTGATGGTCGTGTCACCTTGGCGAAGGGCAATGCGTTGTGGTAACGGTGTGGGTAGCCCGGAGACGAGCACATCTTGATACCGTTGATATTCCAAC
>NZ_JCBDGH010000055.1:0-20914 GCF_059833955.1 Vibrio sp. R15-SG3-ISO1A | reverse complement strand
TCAAGGTGTGCCATTGAGCACGCTATGGAGTGTGCAATGGAGCGCGTGTCAGCAAGAGGCGCGCAACAAAGGCCAAGTTGTCAGTTGTATGGCGCACTACCATAATGACTTGCTTGCCAGTGGCCTGATTAATGATGAAGAAAAAGATGCACTGCAAAGTTACGTCGCAAGGCATACCTCCATCAAACCAAGTAAAGGCAAATAAGTCACTTGCCCTAAGGTAATGGGATGTCAAAAGGGCGGCCTTGATGCCGCCCTTGTTGTGTCTGCAATAGCAATAATGGCGATGGCAGCCATATGTCCGCGATTATAAAAGCACCAAATACGCCATAAATAGCCCAGACAGCACATAAATGACAGGGTGAACCTGCTTGGCTTTGCCTGCTACCACCATGCTAAAGGCGTAGCTGATAAAGCCCATCGCCATGCCGTTGGCCGGTGAGAAGCTCAGTACGGTGAACATGATGGTGAAAAACGCCGCAATGCGAGACTCTTTTTGCTCCCAGCGGATTTGGCCAAGGCGACCAATCATGTAGATGCCGACCACCACCATCGCCGGGGCGACCATGGCCGCAGAGAAGATGGAAAAGAGCGGGTATAGGAACAGCGACACCAAGAAGAGCCCCGCGACCACCACCGCAGCCAGGCCAGTTTTCGCGCCTTGCGCAGAGGCAATGCCCGATTCTGAGAATGCGGTGACTGAAGTCGTACCCAGCACAGAGCCAATCACGGTGCCGCCTGCGTCCGCAACCAGCGCCGAGCGCGCATTTGGCACTTTGCCATCTTTGTCGATGATGCCCGCATCTCGGCCGACGCCAACAATGGTGCTGAGGCCATCAAAGAAATCGACAATCAGGAAAATCACCACAATAAACAGCAGATCAAACAGCTTGTCGGCCGTCAGCCCTGAAAAATTGAAAATCGCGCCAACGCTGCCCGACAGGCTTGGCGGCGCAGCCACTAGGCTCTCTGGGATGGGGGCGTTTTGCGTCCCTAGCATCCAGTCGGCCACAACGGTCAACACAATCGCCGATACAAACGAGATAAAGGTCGCCAGTTTGATGTCACGAATCATGCAGCCAAGCGCAATAAGGATACTGATGTAGGCAATGATCACTTGCGGGTCATTGATTTTGCCCATGCTGACCAAGATGATCGGGTTCGAGACGATGATACCGGCATTTTTCAAGCCCAAAAAGGCGATAAACAGGCCAAGCGATACGGTGATCGCCAATTTGAGATCTTCTGGAATAGACTCAATCATCGCCTTGCGAATATGGGTCATCGACAAAATCAGATAGAGCACTCCAGAGAAGAAGATCCCGAGCAGCGCTTCGTGCCACACCAGCGCCACCGAGCCGCTCAGCAGCATGCCTTTAAAGAAGCCATTCATGCTCATGCCTGGCGCCAGCATCACAGGGTAGTTACCAAACACGCCCATGATCAGCGTGGCTGCCGCCGCCGCCAGTGCTGTGGCGGTGAAAATCGCGCCGCGGTCCATGCCTGGGATGTCACCCAAAATCGCGGGGTTGACCGCCAAGATGTAACTCATCGCCAAAAAAGTAATAAACCCGGCGTACAGCTCCGTGCCTAGGGTCGATTTGCGCGCAGAGATATGAAAAGTGGATTCAAGCCACCCAGCGTTGGCTGAGCGAGGAAGTGCAGTGTCAGAACTCACAATACAACCTATCGATAGATAAATAAGAGGGCCATAGCCCATCGCCAGCAGCAATGCCCGCAACAAGCCAAACGTTTGCGCGAATTGTAATGAGATGGGAACGGATTTCAACTGGTTTGGAAATGGTGGGTGGTGGGTGGTGGGTGGTGGGTGGTGGGTGGTGGGTGGTGGGTGGTGGGTGGTGGGTGGTGGGTGGTGGGTGGTGGGTGGTGGGTGGTGGGTGGTGGGTGGTGGGTGGTGAAATTTTGATGGATGAAAGGACCATGTCAAGAACATTCCCCCAACCTAATACCCATTACCCCTAACCCATTACCTACCACCCCTTACCCACCTCCCCCCTAGTCACTCCCCCCGATCCATGCTACTCTTCGCCTCCCTTTTTCTGGCCGAATTTTCGCCACCGAGGTTGAGAGAAATCGCGCTCTTGACTGACGTTATGCCCGCGGTCAGTGCTATCTTTAATACATCGAATCTTATGGTGGACGTAACCTTATGGCCAAAGGCACCCTATACATTGTTTCTGCGCCCAGCGGCGCGGGTAAATCGAGCTTGATTTCAGCCATGCTGGAAACCAACCCTACCTACGCAATGAAAGTGTCCGTGTCGCACACGACACGTGGCATGCGCCCGGGTGAGCAAGATGGCGTGCACTACCACTTTGTGCAAAAAGAGCAGTTTGAAGCGCTGATCGAACAAGGTGCGTTTTTGGAATACGCGGAAGTGTTTGGCAACTACTACGGCACCTCTCGCCCGTGGATCGAGCAAAACCTCGATAAAGGCATCGACGTCTTCCTCGACATTGACTGGCAAGGCGCGCGTCAAATTCGCGAGCAAATGCCACAAGCTAAGAGCTTATTCATCCTGCCGCCGTCAAACGGTGAGTTGGAACGCCGCCTGAACGCGCGCGGCCAAGACAGTGAAGCGGTGATCGCAAAACGCATGGCGGAAGCGAAATCGGAAATTTCTCACTACAACGAATACGACTACGTGATCATCAATGATGATTTCGATAACGCGCTGATGGACTTTAAAGCCATCATTCGCGCCGAACGCCTCAAGCAAGATAAGCAAGCCCTCAAGTACAAAGGCATGCTGGATGCGTTGTTGAAATAAGAATCTAGACTATTCTCTACGAGATCTTGTATAATTTCTCGTCATACAAAATTTTAGTTAACTATTTGGAGTCCTTATGGCACGCGTAACTGTTCAAGACGCTGTTGAAAAAGTTGGCAACCGTTTCGACCTAGTTCTCATTGCGGCTCGCCGCGCTCGTCAAATGCAAACTGGCGGCAAAGATTCACTGGTGCCAGAAGAGAACGATAAGCCAACGGTTATCGCTCTGCGCGAAATCGAAGAAAGCCTTATCACAAAAGAGATCCTAGATGCGCGTGAGCGTCAAGAGCAGCAAGAGCAAGAAGCCGCTGAACTTGCCGCTGTTAGCAGCATTGCTCACGGTCGATAATCCTCTTCATCACACTCTGCCGGGCCTAAAATTTGTATCTATTCGATAGCCTCAAAGACGTTGCCCAAGAATACCTAACAGAGCCTCAAATTGAGGCTCTGCGTCAATCTTATGTGGTAGCGAAAGATGCCCATGAAGGGCAAACCCGCTCAAGCGGGGAACCATACATCATCCACCCTGTTGCTGTTGCTCGTATCTTGGCGGAAATGCGCCTGGATATTGAAACCCTCCAAGCCGCCCTTTTGCACGATGTCATCGAAGATTGTGATGTCACCAAAGAGCAGCTAGAAGAGAAGTTTGGCAACACCGTCGCAGAGCTGGTCGATGGCGTCTCTAAGCTGGATAAGCTCAAGTTTCGTGATCGCAAGGAAGCTCAGGCTGAGAACTTTCGTAAGATGGTCCTTGCGATGGTGCAAGACATCCGCGTCATTTTGATCAAACTGGCAGACCGCACGCACAACATGCGCACGCTCGGCGCACTGCGCCCAGATAAAAAGCGTCGCATCGCACGCGAAACTCTCGAAATCTACTCACCCTTGGCGCATCGCTTGGGTATCCATAATATTAAAACCGAACTGGAAGAGCTTGGTTTTGAAGCGCTCTACCCTAACCGCTATCGCGTGTTAAAAGAGGTCGTCAGGGCCGCTCGGGGTAACCGTAAAGAGATGATTCAACGCATCCACACCGAAATTGAAGGCCGACTGGAAGAAGTGGGCCTGTCTGCGCGTGTGGTGGGGCGTGAGAAAAACCTCTTCTCCATCTACAACAAGATGAAGACCAAAGAGCAGCGCTTTCACACCATTATGGACATCTACGCATTTCGTGTGGTGGTGGACACCGCTGACACCTGCTATCGTGTACTGGGCCAAGTGCACTCGCTCTACAAGCCTCGTCCGGGGCGTATGAAAGATTACATTGCGGTGCCGAAAGCGAACGGCTATCAGTCTTTGCATACCTCGATGGTCGGCCCACACGGCGTGCCTGTCGAAGTGCAAATTCGCACCGAAGATATGGATCAGATGGCGGACAAAGGGGTCGCAGCGCACTGGTCTTACAAAGGCAATGGCGAGCGTACCGGCACCACCGCGCAAGTCAAAGCGCAGCGCTGGATGCAGAGCCTGCTTGAGCTCCAGCAAAGCGCGGGCAACTCGTTCGAATTTATTGAAAACGTCAAATCGGATCTCTTCCCAGATGAGATTTACGTCTTCACCCCTAAAGGGCGCATCGTGGAGCTGCCTGTCGGCGCCACTGCGGTCGATTTTGCGTATGCCGTGCATACCGATGTCGGCAACACCTGTGTCGGCGCGCGCGTCGATCGCAACCCTTACCCTCTCAGCAAAGCGCTGAAAAACGGCCAGACGATTGAGATCATCAGCGCACCGGGCGCCCGTCCGAATGCCGCATGGCTCAACTACGTCGTGACCTCACGTGCGCGCACCAAGATTCGTCAAGTGCTGAAAACCATGCGCCGTGAAGAGTCGATTACCCTTGGCCGCCGTTTGCTCAATCACGCCTTAGGTGATTTGTCGGTTTCCGACATCAATGAAGAGAACATCAATCACGTCTTGAGCGATCTGAAAATCAAATCTCTCAATGATCTGCTCGCCGCTATCGGTTTGGGTGAGTTGATGAGTATTGTCATCGCCCGCAGACTGCTTGGCGACGCCGATGAGCTCACCGAAGTCATCAACACCGACGGCAAGCCGAAGAAGAAGCTGCCGATCCGCGGCGCAGAAGGCATCTTGCTGACGTTTGCCAACTGTTGTCATCCGATTCCGGACGATCACATCATTGCTCACGTCTCTCCGGGTCGAGGACTGGTGGTGCACCGTGAGACGTGCCCGAACGTGCGCAACCACGAAAAAGAGCCAGATAAGTACATGGCGGTGGAGTGGTCAGACGATTACGATCAAGAGTTTATCGCTGAGCTGCGTGTCGATGTGCAAAACCGTCAAGGCGCCCTTGCGGAGCTGACCAACGTCATTTCACAAACCGGCTCCAACATTCACGGTCTCTCGACCGAAGAGCGTGATGGCCGTTTGTACACAGTGACTGTGGTACTCACCACCAAAGATCGCGTCCACTTAGCGGGCATCATGCGCAAGATTAAAGCCATGCCGCACACGCTCAAAGTGCGCCGTAGAAAGTACTGATCCCCATCCATATCAGAAAGCGGTCTTTAGGGCCGCTTTCTTTATCATCCATTTTTGAACACCACATTCTTTATCAACTAGGCCCTAACACCATGAATTTAGAACGTTACCAACGCATTCAAGAAGTGTTAAAAGCGCGCCAAGCGGATTTGACCCTTTGCCTCGAAGAAGTCCACAAGCCCAATAACGTCTCGGCGGTGATCCGCAGCGCCGACGCCACCGGCATTCACAAAGTGCACGCGGTTTGGCCTGATAAAATGCGCACCTTAAGCCACACGTCGGCGGGCGCGCGCAACTGGGTGGAAGTGGAAACGCACGACACCATCGAAGACGCGATGGGTGAGCTCAAACGTCAAGGCATGCAAGTGCTGGTCACCAATCTCTCAGAAACGGCGGTCGATTTTCGTCAGATTGATTACACCAAACCGACGGCGGTGATCCTCGGCAGTGAAAAAATCGGCGCGTCAGAGCAAGCCAAAGCGCTCGCCGATCAAGACATCATTATCCCTATGGTCGGCATGGTGCAATCGCTCAATGTCTCGGTCGCCAGCGCAGTGATTCTTTATGAAGCCCAGCGCCAACGCCAAGCCGCCGGCATGTACGACAACGCACAAAGCGCCCTCCCCGCCGAGACCATCCACCGCATCCTCTTTGAGCGCGGCCACCCCGTGCTCGCCAAAGTCGCCAAACGCAAACAGCTCCCTTACCCTCCCCTCGATGAGCAAGGCCAAATCGTCGCAGATAAAGAGTGGTGGGCGCAGATGCAGAGTAGGTAGGTTTGGGGGTGATGGGTGGTGGGGCGCTGCGCTTGTAGGTAAATACACCCATCACCCATCACCCATTACCCATTACCCATTACCCATTACCCATTACCCATTACCCATTACCCACTGTACAAAAACACAGATAAATGCTTAACTATCCCCATCATTAATCATTGCGTGAGCGAAGCTATGTCCCAACTTTTGTCGGCTATTCCACTGACCTCTCTGGCGGGTGTCGGGGCGAAAGTGGCAGAGAAATTGGCCAAAGTCGGGCTGCTGTCGGTGCAGGATTTACTGTTTCACTTACCGCTGCGCTATGAAGATCGCACTCGGGTCTACCCCATTGTTAAACTGCACGCTGGGCTATGGGCAGCGGTGCAGGGTAAGGTGATGAGTGTCGATACCCTGTTTGGCAAGCGCAAAATGTTGGCGGTCAAACTCAGTGATGGCAACGGCACCCTCACACTGCGCTTTTTTAACTTCACCGCTGGGATGAAAAATCAATTCGCGGAAGGCAAAACGGTGCATGCTTATGGGGAAATCAAACGCGGCAGCTACGGGTTAGAGATTGTCCATCCGGATTACAAGTTTTACACGCCGCAGCAACCGGTTGAGACGGAGCCGAGTTTAACGCCCGTCTACCCAACCACCGATGGTCTGCGCCAACTCACCCTGCGTAACCTGACAGAACAAGCGCTCGCATTGCTCGATAAATCGGCGGTGCAAGAGCTGCTCCCTGCCGGGCTCTATGATAGCCAAATTACCCTCAATCAAGCGCTGCACACCATTCATCGCCCACCACCGAACATCAATTTGGAACAGTTTGATGAGGGCAAACACCCGGCGCAAGTGCGCCTCATCATGGAAGAGCTGCTGGCGCAAAACCTATCAATGCTCGCGGTGCGCAGCCAAGGGCAAAAAGAGGCGGCGATCGCGCTGCCGCCGAGTCAAACGCTGAAACAACAGTTGCTAGACGCCCTGCCGTTCTCTCCGACGAATGCTCAGCGCCGAGTCGTCGAAGAGATTGAGAGCGATCTCGCCAAGCCGCACCCGATGATGCGCTTAGTGCAAGGGGATGTCGGCTCAGGCAAAACCTTGGTCGCGGCACTGGCCGCCGTGCGCGCCTTGGAGCCAGGCAAACAAGTGGCCTTGATGGCGCCCACCGAACTGCTGGCAGAGCAGCACGCATTAAACTTTAGCCAGTGGTTTGAGCCAATGGGCATTCAAGTCGGCTGGCTGGCGGGCAAGCTCAAAGGCAAGGCCAAGCAGACCCAACTCGAGCGCATTGCCTCTGGCGAGGCGCAAATGGTGGTCGGCACCCATGCGCTATTCCAGGAGCAGGTCAACTTTTCTCAGTTAGCCCTAGTGATCATCGATGAGCAGCACCGCTTTGGTGTCCACCAGCGGCTAGAGCTGCGTGAAAAAGGCGAGCAGCAGGGCGCGTATCCGCATCAACTGATCATGACGGCGACGCCCATTCCGCGCACCCTCGCCATGACGGCGTACGCAGACCTTGAAACCTCCGTCATCGATGAGCTTCCCCCCGGTCGGACGCCGATTCAAACCGTCGCCATCCCAGACACCAAACGCGACACCATTGTTGAGCGCGTACGTCATGCCTGCTTAAACGAGGGCAAGCAAGCGTATTGGGTGTGCACCTTGATTGATGAGTCGGAAGTGCTCGAGGCGCAAGCCGCCGCCGATACTGCAGAGGAGTTACAGCGCACGCTGGCGGACCTCAAGATTGGTTTAGTCCACGGGCGAATGAAACCGGCCGAGAAGCAGGCGGTGATGCAGGCGTTTAAAGATAATCAACTGCACTTGTTGGTCGCCACGACGGTGATTGAAGTTGGGGTCGATGTCCCCAATGCCAGCTTGATGATCATTGAAAACCCAGAACGCCTCGGCCTCGCGCAGCTTCACCAGTTGCGTGGCCGTGTCGGACGAGGCTCGGTCGCGAGCCATTGTGTGCTCTTGTATCACGCGCCGCTGTCTAAAACGGCGCAAAAGCGATTAGGTGTTTTGAGGGAAAGCAACGATGGCTTTGTGATAGCCCAACGCGATCTCGAAATTCGCGGCCCAGGCGAGCTGCTCGGCACCAAACAAACCGG
Organism: Vibrio sp. R15-SG3-ISO1A; assembly: GCF_059833955.1. Classification (NCBI taxonomy): domain Bacteria; kingdom Pseudomonadati; phylum Pseudomonadota; class Gammaproteobacteria; order Vibrionales; family Vibrionaceae; genus Vibrio; species Vibrio sp. R15-SG3-ISO1A. Next base: position 12,746 of record NZ_JCBDGH010000055.1, on the reverse strand, counting down.
CATGGCCGATTTTAAGATTGCCGATCTGATACGCGATCAACGGCTCGTCCCCGAAGTGCAACGCATCGCGCGCTACCTGCATCTCAACTATCCTGACCACACCCAAGCGATCATAGAGCGTTGGTTGGGCGAGCGTGATATTTACGCGAAGGCGTAGGTAGAGGGTTGTGGGTAATGGGTTGCGGGTGGTGAGTACATTTACCCACAAGCGCAGCGCCCCATCACCTATCACCTATCACCTATCACCTATCACCTATCACCCATTACCCATCACTCACCCCTTCACCTTCAATATCTTCTCCCACGGCAGTGCTTCATCGCCGAGGACGATAAAATTGGGGTTCTCGAGCGTCTCGCGCTCGTTGTAGGAAAGGGGTTCGAGGTGGGTGCTGAGAATGCGTCCTCCGGCTTCTTGGACGATGCACTGGGTCGCGGCGGTGTCCCATTCACCGGTTGGTCCAAGTCGCAAGTAGCAATCGACTGCGCCTTCGGCCACCAAACACGCTTTCAGTGCGGCAGAGCCGAGTGGGACTAGGTCATAATTCCACTGGCTGCTCATGCGGGAGGTGATACGGTTGATGTTCTGCCTGCGGCTGATCGCAATCGCAATCGGGTACGCTTTGCCATCATGCTGGTGAGTTTTGATGCGCACGCTTTCACTCATATCGGGGATTTTCCACGCCCCTTTGCCTTGGTAAGCGTAATACGTGACCCCAGAGACCGGCCCATACACCACGCCCATCACAGGCTGATTGTTGTCGATAAGGGCAATGATGGTGGCGAAATCACCGCTGCGCGCAATGAACTCCTGCGTCCCATCAAGCGGATCGACCAACCAATATTTGTCCCACTCTGCACGTTTTGACAAGCTGATGTCCGCCGCTTCTTCTGACAGCACCGGAATATCCGGCGTCAATTCAGAGAGCTTTTCGACAATCAATTTGTGCGCGGCGATGTCAGCACTGGTGACCGGCGTTTCGTCGCTCTTGGTGTACTCTTGGTACTCTTTCTTCTCATAAATATCGAGGATCAATTGCCCAGCAGAGCGCGCAATATCGATTACCGCGGGGAGATGATGAGACAGGTCTTGGGTTTTAGGCATAATGGCAAATCCTTGGCGCGCGGGAGGCCGTATCCCGCTCGCTCATAACGCAGTGCTAAGAATGGCGCAGTGCTAATAGCAACGCCGTAATGCTTCGCGCTTCACAAAAATCAAGATGCGTAAGAAGCTCATCCGCTTGCGCCAACGGCCAGCGAATCACTTCCAATGGTTCCGGTTCGTCCCCTTGCAACTGTTCAGGATAGAGATCCTTGGCAATAAACAGGGTCATGCGGCTCGAGAAGTAGGACGGCGCTAACACCACCTCTTTAAGGGGGATTAAGGTACGTGCGCCCATACCAATTTCTTCTTTCAGCTCTCGGCAGGCCGCTTCACTGGCTGACTCACCCGGGTCAATCAGCCCTTTGGGGAACCCCAATTCGTAGCGTTCCGTACCGGCCGCGTACTCTCGAACCAACAACAGATCCCCTTGCTCTGTGATGGGCACCATCATCACCGCGTTTCGACCACTGGGCTTCATACGCTCATACGTACGGGTTTCGCCATTGCTAAAGCGCAAGTCGAGCGCTTCTATCGCAAACAATTTGGACTTCGCCACGGTGTTTTTTGCCAGAATCTCTGGCGGCGTCTGTTTCGCCACGCGCTTACTCCATCACTGGGGGAAATGAATAATAATCATTAATATAGGGGAATCACTGCGAAGATCCTAGGATCGATTGAGAAAAACCGCGCGAAAATATCGAGCCCAAATAGGCGCACTTTCGATATAAAAAAGGCACCCCGAAGGATGCCTCTCAATAGCGCTGTCAGAATTAGTAGTAAGAGTGCTCGCCGCGATCGTGCTCAGTCGCATCACGTACGGCCGACAGCTCACCCGCAAACTCTTGCAGCAGCTGCTTCTCGATACCTTCTTTGAGCGTCACATCGACCATAGAACAGCCGTTACAGCCGCCGCCAAACGCCACAATGGCCACGCCGGCATCGGTGATTTCAACCAGATTGACATGACCACCGTGCCCAGCGAGCTGCGGGTTCACTTGAGTTTGGATCACGTACTCAACACGTTCTACGAGCGGCGCATCGTCCGACACTTTACGCATTTTCGCGTTTGGCGCTTTGAGCGTCAGCTGAGAGCCCATTTTATCAGTGACAAAATCGATTTCAGCGTCTTCAAGGAACGGCAGACTCAGCTCATCCACATACGCTGAGAAACCATCGAAAGTGAGTTCCGTATCGGTCGCTTCGACCGCTTCTGGTGGACAGTAAGAGACGCCACACTCGGCGTTTTGAGTGCCCGGATTAACAACGAACACGCGAATATTGGTGCCCTCGGGTTGCTGACCCAGTAGGTTAGCAAAGTGCTTTTGTGCGGTTTCTGTAATAATAATAGGTTTTGACACGACGAATACCTGAGTAATTTTGTAGGCTATTTGTTCACCATTCTACTCCTCGCCCCCTTGGCAATGCAAGCCGTTGACCTTAACTCTCATCATCCGGTTCGGGAGTGCGGCATAGAGCGTAAATATCCACCCTTTTTACCCCCACTTCAAGCAGTAGTCGAGCCAATTGTGAGACGGTTTCGCCCGTGGTCACCACATCATCCACTATCGCGACATGATCGGCCACCAGCCCATCAAGGCGACGCTCAAACACCCCGTGTAAGTTGCGCCGCCGCTCACGCTTGGACAGCTCCTGCTGCGCGGCGCTGTGGCGGACCCGGCGAAACAGAGGCTGATAACTCACCTTCAGCCGCCGCGCTAACGCCAGCGCCAATTGCTCACTCTGATTAAAGCCGCGATAGAGCCAGCGCCGCCAGTGCAGCGGCACTGAGGTCAGCAGGGGCGCCGTCTCAGCCTCTTGGCCTATACGTGCCGCGAGCAGCTCTGCCAGCTTATCGGCCTGCCAAAATTGGCGCTCATACTTGAGTTTGTGCACGTAGCGAGACAAAGGTGGCGTGTAGTCACCGACACACACCAAGCGTGACCAAGCCGGCGGCGATGTCAAACACTCGCCACACTGCGCCTCGGCATGACACAGCACCAACCCGCAACACGCACACCGCAGCTTTGGCGCCAGCCAAACCTGACACGCCGAACACAGCCAACGAGTTGACGCTGATGATACCCCCTGCGCCAACGAGTGGGCCGATATGGGTAGCTGACACAGTTCGCAGTAGTGGGGGGCAAGAATGGAGAGATGGGTAGGGGGTGAGGGGAAGTGGGTGGTGGGTGGTAGGTGATGGGCACCGTGCCTATAGATGTTCAAGCTCGTCTTTCTACTGTTTTTCCCTTTACCCCACCCCTTAAAACCCATAACCTCCCCCTATTACCTATTACCCACTACCCACTACCCATTACCCATTACCCATTACCCATTACCCATTACCCATTATCCCCCTCCACCCCCAACCATAAGGATGAAAAAAGTGCGAGACATTGAGACGACAAACGAAGGGTTATTTTGGCAATCTTTTGGCGATCCGAAAGATCAGAGTCTTGTCTTGGTCCACGGCTGGGGGATGAATGGCGCGGTCTGGCAGCAAACCGCTACGGCGCTGTCGACGCACTACCATGTTCATGTGGTCGATTTACCCGGGTTTGGTCACAGCAGTCAGCATGACTTTACCGATATGGCGCATTTGGCGCAGCAGGTGCTGGTTGACGCGCCCGCACATGCGGTGTGGTTGGGTTGGTCGCTGGGCGGTTTATTGGCGACCCATATTGCGCTGCACCACCCAGATCGGGTGAGCAAACTCATCACCGTCGCCAGCTCGCCCAAGTTTGAAGCGGGCGAGCGCACCTTAGCATCCAGTGAGGCGTCTCAAATGCCGAGCCAAACCCCATCCCGCTCGCTGTGGCGCGGCATTGCCCCTAAGGTGTTGAGCCAATTTAGCCAGCAGTTGGCGGACGATTTCGCCCTCACCATCGAGCGCTTTATGGCACTGCAAGCGATGGGCAGCCCTTCAGCCAGACAAGACATCAAGACGTTAAAACACGCCGTGCTCTCACGCCCTGCGCCCAATCCCGACGCCCTAATGACCGGGCTCACCTTGCTCGCCGACTGTGACTACCGCCACCAGCTCGCGGCGATCTCACAACCCACACTGCGCCTGTACGGCCGACTCGATGGTCTCGTACCCGCCAAAGTGGCCAAAGACGTCAGCGCCCTAATGCCACACAGCACCAGTCATCTCTTCACCGCCTCCTCACACGCCCCCTTTATCACCGAGTTCGACCACTTCTGCCAAATCATAAAAGAGTGGGTGGAGTAAGTTCCTAGAAAAAAGAAGTGCCTAGTTCCTAGAAAAAGAAGTGCCTAGAAAAACAAGTGACTAGTTCCTAGAAGTCCCCCTCTAGGAACTAGGCACTAGACACTAGGAACTTCTCCTCAACTTTTCCGTTCACTGGTCGATAAATAATCGATACCAAAAAATCACCGTGTATGGTGAGGATTTGGTTGGGTGTGAGGAAGATAGCTATGCTCGTTTCACCAACGAATGTCAGTGTTCCACTCATCGCCCCATCGGTTAATGTGCAAACGGAGCAAGCGGCTCGGGAGAACAAAGTTCGCGAGCCGATTGGTCCGACAATGGCATTAGCCAAGAGCAACGCTGAGCGGAAAGTGAAAGCCGACGATAAGCGTCGCCGTGACGCCTCTTGGGATCCCTCAGAGCATCCGAGCTATGAGATGGATGAGAGTGGAGAGTCACACGCCGCGATTCGTGAAGAGCCTAAAGATAGACTCGATAGGCTGTTCGAGCTGCTGTCACTGGCCAGCTACAGCGAGCACCAAGGTAAAGGCTACGCCATGCGTTTTCGCTTGCCGAAACGCATAATCGATGCGGCGATAACTGAAGGCCAAATGGAAAAACGTCGGACCGTGATTAAGTTTCACTACGGTCATGCCGTGGCCCCCAATACGCCGTCAGATGTGATTGCGGTATTGTAGTACTGAGCGACACTGTGCTTGGAGGCTCCAAACACACCGCTCGGAAATGCCGAAAAAAAATTCCCCGCCGTGGCGGGGATTTTCTTGGTGATGCTGGGTTTGGGGTTTAGGGTTATGGGTAGTGGGTTTGGGGTTAGCGCTTTGCTTTGGCGAACGCGGCGGCAAAGGCTCCGCCCATCGCTCCCCCAATCGCACTATCGCCTTGGCTCGCTTTGCTGGCATGCTCGCGCGAACGGCCATTCGATGGGCTCTGACGACGGGGCGCATTGGCGCGGCGCTCTTGCCCTGGCTCATCATTAAGACGCATCGACAAGCCGATACGTTTGCGCGCAGCGTCCACTTCCATCACTTTCACTTTGACAATATCGCCGGCTTTCACCACATCACGAGGGTCCGCGACATAGCGATCCGTCAGCGCTGAGATATGTACCAAGCCATCTTGGTGCACGCCAATATCGACGAAGGCGCCAAAGTTGGCCACGTTCGACACCACCCCTTCCAGCACCATACCCGGTTCCAGATCGGTGATTTTGTTGACGCCTTCAGCAAAGGTCGCGGTTTTAAACTCAGGGCGAGGATCTCGGCCCGGTTTGTCGAGCTCTTTGATAATGTCGGTCACCGTTGGCAAACCAAAATGCTCATTGGTGTAATCCACCGCACGCAGATCGCGCAGGAACGCACTGTCGCCAATCAGCGATTGAAGCGCCACGCCATTTTTCTCTGCGATATCTTTCACCACAGGGTACGCCTCTGGGTGCACCGCTGACGCATCGAGTGGGTTTTTGCCATCCATAATGCGCAAGAAGCCAGCACACTGTTCAAATGCTTTGGGCCCCAAACGCGCGACTTTTTTCAAGGCGCTGCGCGTATCAAATCGGCCATGTTCATTGCGGTATTCAACAATGTTTTGCGCCAGCGTGCTGCTTAGGCCCGCTACGCGCGTCAAGAGCGCCGGTGAGGCGGTATTCACATCCACACCAACCGCGTTCACACAGTCTTCCACCACCGCGTCCAAACGCTTGGCCAACATTGCTTGGCTCACGTCATGTTGGTACTGACCCACACCAATCGATTTAGGATCGATTTTCACCAGCTCAGCCAAAGGATCTTGCAAGCGACGTGCAATCGATACCGCGCCGCGCAGCGATACATCCAGATCCGGGAACTCTTTCGCCGCCAACTCAGACGCCGAATAAACCGAGGCACCCGCTTCACTGACCATGATTTTCTGCACTTTCAATCCGTAGCGCTTGATCAGATCGGCGACAAAGCTGTCGGTCTCACGCGAGGCGGTGCCGTTACCGATCGCAATCAAGTCCACCTGATGCTGCTTGACCAGCGCGGCCACCACTTGGCCTGCTTTGTCGTATTGGTTTTGTGGCGGATGCGGGTAGATGGTCTCAGTGGCCAGCACTTTACCTGTGGCGTCCACCACGGCAATTTTGGAGCCGGTGCGCAGACCCGGGTCAAGGCCAAGCGTCGCACGCGGGCCTGCCGGTGCGGCCATCAACAAATCTTTTAGGTTAGTGGCGAACACCTCAATGGCGTCGATCTCTGCGCGCTCTTTCAATGCACCCATCAGTTCGGTTTCCATGTGCATGGCAATTTTGATGCGCCATGCCCAGCTCACCACTTGTTTGCGCCACCCATCGGCAGGGGCATCGCTCAGTGATAAGCCGTAGTGATCGGCGATGAGGGTTTCGCAATAGGATTGACGCACGCCCTCTTCCTGGGCAGGGTCTGCGTCCATGGTCAGCGTAAGGAAGCCTTCATTGCGGCCTCGCAACATCGCCAAGGCGCGGTGAGACGGCACTTTGGCGAGCGGCTCGCGGTGGTCAAAGTAATCTTTAAACTTCTCACCGTCACGCTCTTTGCCCTCAACAACGCGTGAGACCAACTCGGCGTGGCGGGTTAAGTAGGCGCGCACCTTTTCCAGTAAGCTGGCGTCTTCTGCCAAGCGCTCCATCACGATAGCGCGCGCGCCATCGAGCGCCGCTTTGCTGTCGGCAACCCCTTTACTTTCATCGACGTAGCGCAGCGCTTCACGCTCCGGGTCATGTTCAGGGTGATGCCACAAGGCATCGGCGAGCGGCTCAAGCCCCGCTTCAATGGCGATTTGCCCTTTGGTACGACGCTTAGGTTTGTAAGGCAGGTATAAATCTTCGAGACGGGTTTTGCTGTCGGCTTGTTCGATCTGCGCTTTCAGCTCCGGGGTGAGTTTTCCTTGATCGTGAATCGATTTCAGAATGGTCTGACGTCGGTCATCCAGCTCACGCAGGTAAGATAAGCGGCTATCTAGGGTACGCAGTTGGGTATCATCGAGTCCGCCGGTCACCTCTTTACGGTAACGGGCGATAAACGGCACCGTGTTGCCATCATCAATCAGCTTGACGGCAGACACGACTTGCTCAGGGCGAACATTCAACTCCTGAGCGATCAATTGGCAGAGTGCTTGGCTCATCCGTTGGCTCTCATTTTTCTCTTTAATGGGCGATATATTGGGGTGTGCACGATGAAATGCAACGATTTTCCATTCGAGACGCATCGCACCTCAAACAGTATCAAGGTCAAGATAGTCGCCAAACTGGTTGGCAATTGTGTGAAAATTGTGTCAGAACTAGAAAACGTCACGAACTTAATCACTCAGCACCCCTCTCACTCATTTCAACGAGTGACATTCACTAATCATGATGGAAATGCGATGAAAAAACTCTGGTTCAGTCTCTCCTTAACGCTTCTTTCCCTGTTGGCGCCGACGTATGCGCTGGCAGACGCCGCGTACGTCACATTCGATACGCGCATCGACGCGACCACTGATGCGCCCATCACCCGCCTCGATGAAAAATTGGTGCTCGGTCGACTCGAAAACGTCACCCTGAGCGTCAAAGATGAACAAGGGCAAACCGCTCTTGAAGGGGTGCCTTTTGCCGGTAAAATTGATACGGGCGCGGACACCACCTCGATGCACGCCATCGACATTCATGTCTCTAGCCAACATCCGGACTACGCCCAGTGGCAAGATGAGGCGTTAATGCGCGCGCTGGTCCAAGACGTCGAGCAAGTGCGCGACATTAATTACAACGATTGGAACCGAGCGGTGTTTGAGCCGTATCAAGTCAGCGTGCGCTTTTCCATCATTCACCCCTATAGCGGAGAGCGCGTCACCTTGGCTCTACCCCTCGAGCGTGTCGGCGTGATTCGCAGCCGATCCAGCGCAGAGCCCATTTTGCGCCCGACGGTCAATGTGCCGCTGACCATCGCCGGCACGACGGTGGAGACCGACGTCAACTTAACCGATCGCAGTCAGTTTTCAGCGCCAATCTTGATTGGCAAAACGTTCCTCAAAGGTCACGCTTGGGTGTTTGCCGGCGCCGATCATCTGCAAACGTGGCACAGCGCGCAACTGATTGGCCGCAAAGAAACCGTAGAGATTGACGGCGTGGCGCAGCGCGTCAGCTACTCGTTAAACGCCTCCTACAGTGCGCTCGATGCCAGTGACATTGACGTAAGTGACGATGGCATGCACGTGCGTTTTACGATTGAAGGCCCGCAAGGCGAGCGCAAAACGCTCACTCGCCCAGTGATTCGCGAGCTTAAGGTGAGCGGCAAGTCGCGCCCTATGGTTTACGTGCCTGTCACTCTCGGCGAGCAAAAGAGTCAGCAGTGGCTGGTGTATCTCACCGACCGCCAGCACAAAAACAGTGACATTCGCCTCGGTAAACAGACGCTCAGCGAGCACTTTGTGATTGACCCAAGCGCGACGGATCTGTTGGCCGGCAAAGCGCAAACGCTCTCCAGTCGTCAAGCGCAAGCGGCGCTTCAAATCACGGGGCAAGAAACGCTGCTGCTCGATGGTATCGCCCTACCCGCCGAGGCTTCTTGGACGGTGGGCACACCGCTATTGAAAGTCGCCAGCTTTGAGACCTATCAACAAAAAGGCAAAGAGTGGGTCACTTATTATCTCAATGACAGCAAGAACGGCCTCAATGACAGCCAGGGCGAGGCCAAGCAGTTCTCCAAACCGATCCACAAAAAACTCAAAGTTGGGGAGACCACGCGCCCAGTGGTGTTTGGCTCGTTTATGTTAAAAGGGCAAGAGGTGGAGCTGCCATACGCGATTGAGGTGCTTGGCGATAAAGAACCGCGCGAGCACTTTATCATCGGCCGCAACATGACCGAGGGTGGCGTGCTGATCAACACTCGCAGCGAAGAATTACTCAGCCGCTACCCGCTGTTTAAGGCCGGCCACATTGAGGTCGCGCAAGTGGAAGGGCTCACCTTCCCGGTGAAACTCGATACCGGCGCTGACGTCTCCTCACTTAACGCGCAAAACATCGAGCGCTTTGAGCGCGATGGTCAAGCGATGGTGCGTTTTGACTATGAAAACGATCGGGGCGATAAAAAGACCTTCACCCTGCCGGTGGTGCATGAGATGAGCGTGCGCGCCAAAAAAGGCGAGCAAGCCAACGTGCGCCCAGTGGTGGAAATGCGCGTCAAGCTCGGCGAGCTAGAGAAGAAGATTCGCGTCAATTTGCAAGACCGCGACCGCTTCCACTACAGCATGATTTTGGGCAAGAACTTCCTCAAATATGGCGTTCTGGTCAGCAGTGATGATGACTATCTAGTGACGAAAAGGCCAAGCGGCGAATAATCCTTTCTAGAGGGGCTAAAGTGGGACACCACCTTGGCCCCTCTGCTTATCTTGCTCACCCTCGCTATTTCCCCTGAGGCAAGATTCCCTTACCCACATTTTGCGTGCGCATGCATTGGAGCAGAGAAAAAATGGCAGTATAGTCTTGCTCAACAATTCTTGCTCAACAATGGCAGCTTAGCTTGGCATGCCAGCAAGATGGTTCAATAACTTGGATTACAGCAGTGAAAACAAAACTCATCACCCGCGAAGGTTACAACAAGCTCAAAGCAGAGCATGACCATTTATGGAATGAAAAACGTCCGGAAATAACCAAAATAGTCACCTGGGCGGCCAGCCTTGGCGATCGCTCTGAGAACGCGGATTACACTTTCAACAAACGCTTGCTTCGCCAAATCGATCGCCGAGTGCGCTTTCTGCGCAAGTTTCTCCCTGAGGTGACCATCGTGGACTACTCGCCGCAACAAGAAGGTAAAGTCTTCTTTGGCGCGTGGGTCGAGATTGAGAATGAAGCGGGTGAGGTCAAAAAATTCAGAATTGTGGGGCCTGAAGAAATTTATGGCGACGCCAAAGATTACATCTCCATTGATTCACCGATGGCGCGCGCGCTCCTCAAAAAAGAGGTCGATGACGAGTTCACCGTTCGCACTCCTGAGGGCGACAAAGAGTGGTTCATCAACGCCATCACCTACCAGAAGCCTGAGTGTTGATGCGCCTCTCTCACCGGCCCCACGATTAAGATCCGGTTTAATATCAAAAAAGTCATACTCGCTAACAATTCTTTGCACCACTTTGCGCGGCGCTCTGTTACATTTTACTGTGCGCCCACTCAAATCGACTCGGTCGCATTGGAATGACATAGGTGGATTCACACATGCAAGAAAATCACAAAATCCTCGTCGTGGATGACGATGCCCGTTTGCGTGCATTGTTAGAACGTTACTTGTCTGAACAGGGATTTCAGGTACGCAGTGTCGCCAACAGCGAACAGATGGATCGTTTATTAACCCGCGAGAACTTTCATTTGATGGTGCTCGACCTTATGCTCCCTGGTGAAGATGGCTTGTCGATTTGTCGCCGCCTGCGCAACGCCGGCAGCTCACTACCGATTCTGATGCTCACCGCCAAAGGCGATGAAATCGATCGCATCGTGGGCCTCGAAGTGGGCGCCGATGACTATTTGCCTAAGCCGTTTAACCCACGTGAGTTGTTAGCGCGCATTAAAGCGGTGCTGCGCCGCCAAACAGTCGAGCTGCCAGGCGCGCCGAGTTCTGCTGAGTCGATTGTTGAGTTTGGTGAGTTTCGCTTAAACCTCGGCACGCGTGAAATGTACCGCGGCGAGGAAGCGATGCCGTTAACCTCGGGCGAGTTTGCGGTACTCAAAGCGCTCGTGACCAACGCGCGCGAGCCGATGTCGCGTGATAAACTGATGAACATGGCTCGCGGCCGAGAGTACTCCGCGATGGAGCGCTCCATCGACGTACAGATTTCACGTCTGCGCCGCATGTTGGAAGTCGATCCCAGCAAGCCAAGATACATTCAAACCGTTTGGGGCTTAGGTTATGTCTTTGTCCCGGATGGCAAAGACGCCTAAGCGGCTAGAGAGCGGGGCGCGCCTACCCAAGGCGCTCCCCATCCCCTAGCCACCCTTCGGACCCGCTAGGAAAACCCCATGCGCATTCGCAGCTCATTCACTCAATCGATTCTCATCTTTCTGACCTTGCTGATTGCCAGCCAAGTATACTCCTATTACGCCGTATTCAACTATGCGTTGATGCCCAGTTTGCAGCAGTTCAATAAGATCCTCGGCCATGAGATCAATTTGATGCTCGACGATACGCAAAACTTGGACAGCGAGCTCGATATGGACGCGCCGCTGCGTCGCCGAGTGCTTGAGCAGCTTGGGGTCACCATTCACGCCGAAAACAGCCCGATTGCTGCGGAGTACGAGCATGCGGTGACCATCGATTTGATGAGCGAGGAGATGAGCCAAGAGCTAGGCTCGGCAACCGACGTGCGGATGATGCTTGGCACTGACAGCTACGTGCTGTGGATGAAGATCGAGTCCCTGCCCGGCTCGCTGCTGCGCATCCCGCTCTCTGAGCTGCAAGAAGAGGATTTCACGCCCCTGTTTCGCAATAGCGTCATCATGGCGCTGCTGATTGTCGCTGGGTGTTGGCTGTTTATTCGCTTGCAAAACCGTCCGCTGATCGCACTAGAAAAAGCGGCCAAGGTGGTGGGTCGCGGTGAAATCCCACCGCCACTGGTGGAGCAAGGCGCCTCAGAGATCCGCTCGGTCACACGAGCGTTTAATCAGATGTCGAAGGGGATTCAGGCGCTCGAAGAAGATCGCGCGCTGCTGATGGCAGGGATCAGCCACGATTTACGCACCCCGCTCACGCGCATTCGCCTGGCCACCGAAATGATGTCACCCGAAGACAGCTACTTAGCAGAAGGTATCATCAGCGATACCGAAGAGTGCAATGAAATCATCAGCCAGTTTATGGATTACCTTAAACCGGTGAATAAAGAGTCGTTTGTTGAGGTGGCACTCAATGAGATTGCCAGTGACGTCGCCAGCGCAGAGGGCGGCTATGAGATGGAAATCGACACCCACTGGCACCCGGCGCTCAAGCCCATTAGCGGCAGCCCGATTGCCATTAAACGTGCGATCAGCAATCTCGTGGTCAACGCCGTCCGCTACGGCAACGGCTGGGTGAAAATCTCAACCGGCATGACCGCCGACAGCAAACTGGCCTGGGTATCGATTGAAGACAACGGCCCCGGCATCAAGCAAAGCGACATCGGCAAATTATTTGAACCCTTCACCCGCGGCGACACCGCCCGCGGCAGCGAAGGCACCGGACTGGGCCTTGCCATCGTCAAACGTATCATGAGCCAACACAGCGGCTCGGTGATCGTCAATAACCGCAGCGGCGGCGGATTAAAAGTGCAGTTGAGTTTTCCAGTCCGAACTAAAGGTGTTTAGGGGAGAGTTCCTAGAGAAAACAAGTGCCTAGTTCCTAGAGAAAACAATCACCTAGCTTCTAGAAACCACCCTCTAGGCACTAGGAACTAGGAACTAGG
>NZ_JCBDGH010000054.1:0-27405 GCF_059833955.1 Vibrio sp. R15-SG3-ISO1A | reverse complement strand
ACCAAGGTCAACATGGATTTGTCTAAAGTGGCGCCATAACCCACTGACTCTACGGCAGAAATAAAACGCGACGCTTTAAGTACCCCTTTTTCGGGATCATTAATGCGCGCGAACAGTTCAAAATGATCGAGCTGGGTCTCTTGCTGTTCCGTCAGCAAATAACAAGGCTGCGCAAACACCAGCAGCTTATCGGGTGCCAATGCCATATCGAGTAAGGTTCGCCAACGAACGTTACCTCGGTCTTCTTCAGGAGAGGTATGTTTGTTGAATCGGCTCCAAGTATTATTGCCTTGCAGCTGAGCACTTTTCAGCGCGGTTTCCGCCTCGTCGATGATTCTGCCCTGACTTTCTCCCTCGTGATACATACTCACGCCAATATGAACCCAGTTGTCTTTATCAAGCGGGTTGGGCGGAGTTAATTTCGCCAATTGTTTGAGCGCGGCACTCGCCAAGTTCGCCACTTCTTTATTCGACAAATGCGGGGCAAAAATCGCGAAGTCTGACTGGTAGTAGCGCGACAAAATCAGATCAGGATAGCGTTGAATCACATTGTTCAGCCCCTCTCCGACCTCGATAAGAAAGTCATTCGCAAGCTTCTCACCGTACTCTTCTCGAATCAGCGCCCAATCATCCACTCTGAGCAGCAAAATGCCACCTCTTGAGCCACTTTCAGATAATGCTGACTCCAATTTGCTATCAAAGAGGACACGATTTGCCGTTCCGGTTAGCTGATCAAGAAACGTCTGGGTGCGAATAAAGGCATCAAATCGACTGCGCTCTTGACGCGCATCTTGCAGCTCTTCAATCAAGGTATCGAGCGCCTGACTGGCGGTGTAAGGCCACTCTGTTGGGTCACCTTTCGCGTACTCTTCCACTCGCCCCGCCAAAATCATCCGTCCGCGCTCTTCAAGCCGCTCGCTGCCCGAAAGTTGCTCTTTGAGCCATTTCACCCCTTGCATCAAACAGAAAATAACCAAACCAATCGCCATGGTGATTGACCACATGGCTTGCAGCGAGTAGCCATAGCCAATATAAGGAGGCACCGCTTTAAAATTGATCTGATAACCGACATTGCGCTCGAGCGGATACGAGCGCTGATACAAGAGTGTGGGTTCGACTTTGGACGACGTGTCTTTAAAACGGTAAATCACGCCGTACGAGGAGGAGAGTTCCATTTCGACGATGTTCGACGCTTGGAGCATTTTAGGCATCCAGCGTTGGAGAGAGTAGGCAGCGTCAGGGTCTTCCATCTCCTTGTCCACAACCTCAACGATTCCCTGCAAGGATTGATCAAGATACTGCTGACCTAGACTGCGAAACGAGAGTGTCCCACCGAGAAATAGAATGAACATCGCAATGATCACTATCATGGTGACAAAAGCGACTAAGCGAGTGCTCAATTTTAAGGTAGGGGTGTACCTCATGCGTTCGGAGTTCCTTTCCTAACAGTGAGCATCGATACCGACCAACAAGGCTCGATGACCATCAATGACAGCAAGTAATAGCTTGATTTTAGTCACTATACAAAAAAGCCGCGACATTCGCGGCTTTTTTCTAAAACTAATGACTTAGAACGGGATGTCGTCATCAAAATCCATCGGTGGCTCATTGTACTGAGGTTTTGGCTGTTGCGCTTGCTGCGGCTGAGCGTATTGCTGCGAAGGCTGGCTCGCTTGCTGTGCCGGTTGTTGCGGCTGACCCCAACCTTGCTGCTGTGGCTGGCCCATACCTTGACCAGGCGCACCGCCTTGAGCACGGCCACCTAGCATCTGCATCACGCCATTGTAGCCTTGTACAACCACTTCAGTCGTGTAACGGTCTTGACCACTTTGATCTTGCCATTTGCGTGTTTGCAGTTGACCTTCAATATAGACTTGAGAGCCTTTACGCAGGTACTCACCCGCGACTTCGGCCAACTTGCCAAACAGTGCCACACGGTGCCATTCCGTTTTCTCGCGCTGCTCACCAGTTGCTTTATCACGCCAGCTTTCAGACGTTGCAATTGTGATGTTTGCCACTGCGCCACCGCTAGGCATGTAACGTACTTCCGGGTCACCGCCCAGGTTACCGACTAAAATTACTTTGTTTACTCCGCGGGTCGCCATGATTCGCTCCGTCCAAATTTGAGTGTTGATACCTAAATAGCGCATTAGAATAACACGCTTTGACGCGCTGATAAATTTCTATCCCAAGATTCTCTTCACGAGAATCCTTCATCAAGATGGACACACTGCGAGCCCGCGCCAATCCCACGCCGATATTCTTTCGAGCAAACTCACGTCAGATTGCTGCTGAGCTATCCATCGATTACTTTTGCGCTTGAAGCGAGACGCAAAGCGACGGTCTCAAATCGCACTTGATGCGGTTTTGTACCACGCTAACGACTCGATTCACCGATTCATAGGTCTGCCATGCCCAAATCGTCTTACGCTCGCACACTGCATTTTATTTGCAATAACAAAAATGACCCACACCCGCATATCGATGATATCCAACGGGCGCTACGAATGACCATCCATCGTATGGAGCCATCAGAGCTAATGTTGGCCCTGCAACAAGAACGCCATCGGATTTTGATATTTGACTACCAATTTGTACATCAACAACAAGCGCAAATCGAAGCGCTACCGCTTTTGAACAAACACTTTGAAGTGATTTTGATTAACTTGTATCAGCGCCTTTCCACCGATGAATTATTGACGTTTGGACATCTCAAGGGTCTGTTTTACTGCGACGACTCCCCAGAGGTCATTGCCAAAGGCTGCGCGGCAATCATTAATGGTGAAAATTGGTTACCTCGCAAAGTCACTGCACAATTGCTCTATCACTATCGCACGGTGATGAGCAGCCAAACGGCGACAGTGGTGCTCGACATCACCATGCGCGAGCTAGAAATTCTGCGCTGCCTTAAGAGTGGTGCGTCCAATGCACAGATCGCCGAGGACCTGTTCATCAGCGAATTCACGGTAAAATCGCACCTCTATCAAGTGTACAAAAAAATCAAGGTGCGAAATCGAGTCCAAGCGATGGAGTGGGCCAAAGCCAATCTCTGATGCCGCGGTCACCCTCCACAGACGAGCTAACACCCGCACATTTCTGGACCGACAAGGAACGCTTTTATTCGCCATTTCCCACAGTCATGGTAAGGTATCGGCCATCAATCACATCGCAAAGTGTGATTACGTCGTTCACGTCAGTTTTTACGGCGCTCACAGGGTTAAAAAATTAAAAAAAGGGTATTACTCATGATTAAAAAGTGCCTCTTCCCCGCGGCGGGCTATGGGACGCGTTTTCTTCCTGCCACCAAGTCCATGCCAAAAGAGATGATGCCAGTGGTGAACAAGCCACTGATCGAATACGGTGTGGAAGAAGCGATACAAGCGGGCATGAATGGCATGTGCATCGTGACAGGCCGTGGCAAGCATTCCATCATGGATCACTTTGATAAGAACTATGAGCTTGAGCACCAAATCAGCGGCACCAACAAAGAAGAGTTGCTGGTCGATATTCGTGACATCATCGACAGTGCTAACTTCACCTACATTCGCCAGCGTGAAATGAAAGGTCTTGGCCACGCGATCCTCACCGGGCGTGAACTGGTTGGCGATGAGCCGTTCGCTGTTGTCCTCGCGGATGACTTATGTGTCAATGAGCAAGAAGGCGTACTGGCACAAATGGTCGCGCTATTTAAGCAGTTCCGCTGCTCAATTGTTGCTGTGCAAGAAGTGCCGGAAGATGAAACTCACAAATACGGCGTGATCTCTGGTGAAATGATCAAAGACGACATCTTCCGCGTTGACGACATGGTAGAGAAACCAGAAAAAGGCACAGCGCCAAGCAACCTTGCCATCATCGGCCGCTATATTCTCACTCCAGACATCTTTGAGCTGATCGAAAATACTGAGCCAGGCAAAGGTGGCGAAATCCAAATCACCGACGCGCTGCTCAAACAAGCCAAAGCAGGCTGTGTATTGGCATACAAATTCAAAGGCAAACGCTTTGACTGTGGTAGCGTCGAAGGTTACATCGAGGCGACCAACTACTGCTTCGAAAACCTCTACCTAAAAGACACCAAAACCTCTGAGCTAGGTAAACAAGCCACAACCAAAGAGAGCTAATCTCTCTAGATTCAGTGCGAGTAGGACTCCCCTACTCGCCCTTTTTTCCCTCCCTGCCATAAACTCAAAACTAGGAACTAGGAACTAGCACCTCCAAACACTGTTCTTCCATCCAGTATTTTATTTGCACATTGCTCACACTATGTAATACTTGTGCCACTATTTTTTGCCCTGAGTGATAACAATGGATCAGATAGAAGTCCGCGGTGCGCGCACCCATAACTTAAAAAATATCAACCTCACCATCCCACGCGATAAGCTGATTGTCATCACTGGCCTATCCGGTTCAGGTAAATCCTCTCTGGCGTTCGATACGCTCTATGCCGAAGGGCAACGACGCTACGTAGAATCACTCTCGGCGTACGCACGTCAATTTTTGTCCTTGATGGAAAAGCCCGACGTCGACCACATTGAAGGTCTCTCTCCTGCCATTTCCATCGAGCAGAAATCCACCTCACACAACCCTCGTTCAACCGTCGGCACCATCACTGAGGTCTACGATTACTTGCGTCTGCTCTACGCACGTGTGGGTGAGCCGCGCTGCCCTGACCATCATGTTCCACTCGCCGCGCAAACCATCTCACAGATGGTCGATAAAGTGTTGGCGATGCCAGAAGGGACAAAACTGATGCTGCTGGCGCCGATTGTCAAAGAGCGTAAGGGCGAGCACGTCAAAACGCTGGAAACCTTGGCAGCGCAGGGGTTTATCCGCGCCCGTATTGATGGGGAAACCTGCGATTTATCCGATCCACCAACGCTAGAACTGCACAAGAAACACACCATCGAGGTCGTGGTCGATCGCTTTAAAGTGAGAGCCGACTTGCAGCAGCGCTTAGCCGAATCGTTTGAAACCACCCTAGAGCTGTCGGGCGGGATTGCAGTGGTCGCGCCGATGGAGGGCAATGACGAGGAGATCGTGTTCTCTGCTAACTTTGCTTGTCCGCATTGTGGCTACAGCATGCAAGAGCTTGAACCGCGCTTGTTCTCGTTCAACAACCCAGCCGGCGCCTGTCATACCTGTGATGGCCTTGGCGTTCAGCAATACTTTGACCCTGCACGCGTGATTTTGGATGAGTCACTCAGTTTAGCAGAGGGTGCTATCCGCGGTTGGGATCAGAAAAACTACTACTATTTCCAAATGCTGACGTCGCTTGCCAACCATTATCAGTTTGACCTGAACGCACCCTTTAAGTCTCTGCCAAAGAAAATTCGCGATGTGATTCTCACCGGCTCTGGCAGAACGGAAGTGGAGTTTAACTACATCAATGATCGCGGGGATATTCGCGTTAAACGTCATCCGTTTGAAGGCATTCTCAATACCTTGGAACGTCGCTATCGCGATACTGAATCTAACTCGGTACGCGAAGATTTGGCCAAGTACATTTCAACCAAAACCTGTAGCAGCTGTGACGGTAGCCGACTGCGCCTTGAAGCGCGCAATGTGTTCATTGGCGATACGACGCTGCCGGAAATTGTCGAACTCAGTATTGCCGATGCACTGACCTTCTTCCATGAATTGACTCTGGAAGGTCAGCGCGCACAAATTGCCGAGAAAGTGATGAAAGAGATCAACGACCGCTTACAGTTTTTGGTCAATGTCGGTCTCAACTACCTCAACCTATCCCGCAGCGCCGAGACACTCTCCGGTGGTGAAGCGCAGCGGATCCGTCTTGCCAGTCAAATTGGTGCCGGTTTAGTTGGTGTGATGTATGTACTCGATGAGCCTTCGATTGGTCTTCATCAGCGTGATAACGAGCGCCTGCTCAAGACGTTGACTCACCTGCGCGATCTTGGCAACACCGTGCTCGTCGTGGAGCACGATGAAGACGCCATCCGTATGGCGGATCACGTGATTGATATCGGTCCGGGCGCGGGCGTTCATGGCGGCAATGTAGTGGCAGAAGGCACTATGGAAGAGATCATTGCCAATCCGAACTCTCTCACGGGCCAATACCTCAGCGGTCAAAAGCAGATCCGAGTTCCAACGGAGCGCACGCCTAAGGATCCGAAAAAAGTCGTGCAACTCATTGGCGCGACGGGCAATAACCTCAAAGATGTCACGCTGGAGATCCCTGTTGGGCTGTTTAGCTGCATCACCGGGGTGTCTGGCTCAGGCAAATCGACTTTGATTAACGATACGTTCTTTAAAATTGCCCACACCGAGCTCAATGGTGCGACGACCGCCACACCCGCGCCGTATAAAACCATCAAAGGGCTACAACATTTTGATAAGGTGATCGACATCGATCAAAGCCCGATTGGTCGTACTCCGCGCTCAAATCCAGCGACCTACACCGGTATTTTTACCCCCATTCGTGAGCTGTTTGCTGGCACACAAGAGTCACGCTCTCGTGGTTACAAACCGGGCCGGTTCAGTTTCAACGTGCGCGGCGGGCGTTGTGAAGCTTGCCAAGGTGATGGTGTGATCAAGGTGGAAATGCACTTCTTACCAGATGTGTATGTCCCTTGTGACGTCTGTAAAGGCAAACGCTACAACCGCGAAACCTTAGAAGTGCGCTACAAAGGCAAAACCATTGACGAAGTGTTAGAGATGACGGTCGAAGACGCACGAACCTTCTTCGATCCAGTTCCTGTGATTGCTCGCAAGTTGCAAACCTTGATGGATGTGGGCTTGTCTTACATTCGCCTAGGTCAAGCGGCCACGACCCTCTCCGGGGGGGAAGCGCAGCGCGTTAAATTGGCGCGTGAGCTCTCTAAGCGCGATACCGGCAAAACACTCTACATTCTCGATGAGCCGACCACAGGTTTGCACTTCCACGATATCGAGCAGCTGTTGGCCGTGTTGCACCGCCTGCGTGATCACGGCAATACCGTTGTGGTGATTGAGCACAACCTCGATGTGATTAAAACTGCAGACTGGATCGTCGATTTGGGGCCAGAAGGGGGGCAAGGCGGCGGTGAAATTATTGCAAGCGGAACACCGGAAGATGTGGCCTTAGTCGAAGGCTCACACACAGCGCGCTTCCTTAAGCCTATGTTAAAGTAAGCAATAGTAGTAAAAGTGAATAAAAAAATAGTAAAGTAAACGGGCTGGCGTGCTTCTTAGTGCCAGCCCGTTTTATTTGCTGGAAAGGAACACTATGGCAACCACCCACGTGGCAGGCACGCAGCTTCAAGCACGCACACAAGCTCGCCCTCTAACGAAACCTTTCTTGGCTATGATTGGCCTAGTCTACCTTGTCGCGATGCATTTCTTCATGCCGAACCCAGGCGGTTCAGGCTTGGCCCTTGCCTTTAACCCACCCACTTGGCTGCTGAGCTCAGTCGCTATCGCTCTTGGGCTTTATCAAGTTGGGACACGTGGCCAAATTCGTTACAACAAATTGACCATAGGTCTGTTTCTTTGTTGTGTGATCATGACCGTGCCCGTGCTCTATCCGCACTCTGAGCTGTCATTGTCGGTCGCGCGATTAAGCGGATTGTGGGCCGGTTTTTTGCTGTTTGCCGTGCTGCAACAATTTCGTTTTAGTAACCCTCAGCGTCAAAGGCTGTTGTGGTTTGTGGTTATCGCCGTGTTCATTGAGGCCTTGTTTGGCTGGGTACAGTACCTAGTACTCGAACCCGGCAATCCCTTTGGCTATAACACCGACGCCAATCGTCCTTACGGCATTTTTCAGCAACCGAACGTCATGGCGAGCTTCTTAGCCACAGGGCTTGCGCTGTCTGGCTATTTGCTGACCCGTCAACCCATTAAATATCAACGCAAAGTCAGCCATGTGGCGCTGCTCTATCTGGTACCCGCCATCGTGCTGCCCCTACTGGTGGTGCTCGCCTCTCGGACAGGTTGGCTCAGTGCGCTGCTGGTCGTCGTGCTGCTGATCCCTTATTTGATGCGCTTTGCCACCAAAAAACGCGCCGTCGGGTGGCTCGTCTCTGTGCTTATTGGCGTCACCATTGGCTTAGGAACCACGTTAATCGGTGAGAACAACACCCTAGCAGAGCGAAAGGTGAATCTAGAAGGGCCCAGACAATACACCTTCCCTCAGACGCTCGATATGCTGATTGAAAAGCCATTTACTGGCTATGGTTACGGGCGTTTTGAAGCTGAATACTTGGTCTATACGGCGCGTCAACATCAGCTCAACGCCAGTTACCCGCCTGGGCTTGCATCAATGGATCACCCACACAACGAAACCTTATATTGGGGCGTAGAGGGGGGCGTGCTGCCGATTTTGGCTATGTTGATCGCGGCCATTTTGGTGCTGTATCGTATCTACGCAGCGAAGAATGGCACACGTTTGGCGATTTTCTCGCTCTTTATCCCCATCGTGCTCCACACCCAATTAGAATATCCGTTTTATCACTCAGCGATTCATTGGGTAACCTTTATCCTATTGATTTACTGGGTCGACCAACGTAAGCGCGCCTACCGATATGCGCGATTGAGCATCGTATCGCAGACTGGACTGCGCGTAGCAAGTTTGGTCTTGCCGCTGGTGACGTCGTTTTACATGATCACCACGCTGCACACCAACTACATATTGACGCAGTTTGAGCTCTCCAAACCGAAAGATCCGGATATCCTTAACCGAGTCAGTAACCCGATTGTCTGGCAGGAGCGTTTTGACTGGGACATCTACAGCACCTATCTCAATATTGGCCTGCACCAGCAAAACCCTGAATTTATTCAACCGTACGTGGATTGGTCGCTGGGCGTGATTACCCACAAACCAAGACCGGCATTCTACAACAACTTGATTCTGGCCTACCAAGGTTTGAATGACAGTGAAAAAGCGGAGCAAATCCGAGCCGAAGCGCAGTTTCTGTTTCCGCGGCGCGATTTCTCAGACGTGCAATACGTGCCACCGACAACCGACGCACTGCTTCGTACAGACGAAGAATAAAAAGAAAACAAAAAGTAGATAAGAAAAGGCTCTCCGAACTGGAGAGCCATCTGCAATCATTAATAAGTCGATTTGCTCGCCAAGCGACTCTATCCGAGCGACTCTAATCCGAGCGACTCTTTAAGCGCTTGTAAACAGAGCGCGACGTTCTCCTCACGCGCACCATAGCCCATTAGGCCAATCCGCCACGCCTTGCCCGCCAATGCGCCAAGCCCGGCACCAATTTCCAGATTGTACGTATCAAGAAGGTGGCTGCGCACTTGGGCTTCATCAATTCCCTCAGGAACATAAATCGCATTCAGTTGCGGCAAGCGTGCGGACTCTTCCACCACAAACTCAAAGCCAAGCGCTAATAAGCCAGCCTTGAGCTTGTGGTGCATCTGCTGATGGCGACGCCACGCGTTTTCTAACCCTTCATTTTTGAGCATCAGCAAAGCTTCATGCAGTGCATAGAGACTGTTGACGGGCGCTGTGTGGTGGTAACTGCGCTTGCCCTCTCCACTCCAGTAACCGAGCACCAAACTTTGGTCTAAAAACCAACTTTGCACCGGGGTTTGACGAGCGGTGATTTTCTCAATCGCTGCACTGGAGAAGGTCACAGGAGAGAGGCCCGGCGTACAAGAGAGGCACTTTTGACTGCCCGAGTAGACCGCATCAAGTTGCCACTCATCGACTTTGAGTGGCACACCACCCAATGACGTCACCGCATCGACGATCGACAACACATTAAATTCTTTAGCAAGCGCGCCCAGCGTCTTCGCATCGCTGCATGCCCCTGTCGATGTCTCCGCATGGACAAACGCGAGGAGCTTGGCATCAGGATGCGCCTGCAATGCATCACGAACTTTCTCTACCGAAACCGGCGCTCCCCATTCATCATCGACCAGCACCGCTTCACCGCCGCAGCGTACCACGTTCTCTCGCATGCGTTCGCCAAACACGCCATTGCGGCAGACGATGACTTTGTCCCCCGGCTCAATCAAGTTAACAAAGCAGGTCTCCATACCTGCACTGCCTGGTGCCGAGACGGCAATCGTAAACTCATTGTTGGTCTGAAAGGCGTATTTAAGCAGCTGCTTGAGTTCGTCCATCATCTGGATAAAAAGCGGGTCAAGGTGGCCCACCGTCGGGCGGCTCAAAGCTTGCAGTACCTGTGGGGAAATATCGGATGGACCAGGGCCCATCAAAATACGGCGAGGGGGGATAAAACTTTGGTAAGTCATTGGCAACTCCTTTTGAATCATGAGGGTGTTCTTGTTGTTATCTCTTCACCATAATCGAATTCATCCGGCGCAGCAATGCGCAAAAAGTCGACAGGTCATACCAGCCTCACAAACCGAACCTATCGTCTTTAACCCGTAAATTTCGCATTGACATTAAGAGGATAAACACGTTCAATGCGAAAGCGGTGGCAAGACAATTCGTCACCCTGTTGTACAAACAATTATGCTTTTTGCAGAAGAGGAGCACTACCCAGGTAGGCATGTTGTGGAGCCACAATTCCAAAACAACATTCTGAGGGGGAGTAGTGCCGAGGTAGGCTTATATTGTGGTTTAAGTCTGTCGGTTGACTTGGGTTGAGTCCCATCAACTGTCATCAGCGCCGTCTGGTGATGAGCTTCTGAGGTCGTACTCCATACCTACCTCTACTCTCGCTCATCCTCACCTCACGCAAAGGAAAGACTCAATATTCAGGAAGTTGTGGGAGAAATGCCGTGAGCAATTTTAACGTTGCTAAATTTGGTGGGACAAGTGTTGCAAACTTTGAAGCGATGAGCCGTTGTGCGGCGATCGTTGAGAATAATCCAGAGACAAAACTGGTGGTCAGCAGTGCCTGTTCAGGGGTAACAAATCTATTGGTCGCGCTGGCGAACGGCGTACAAGATCAGCAGCAACGCAGCGATATTCTGACTCAGCTCGCTGAGATTCATGATGCGATTCTTAATCAACTCAATGATCCAACCCATGCGGCGAGTGAAGTGTACAGCCTGCTTGATACGGTCACCAGTCTTGCGGAAGCGGCCTCGATTCAAGCCAGCAATAAGTTGACTGATCACCTTGTTGCGTGTGGTGAACTGATGTCGACCCACATTTTAACCCAACTGATGATTGAGCGCGGCATCAACGCGGTACGCTTTGATATTCGCGATGTACTGCGCACTGACAGCCACTTTGGCCGCGCAGAACCGGATGTTGCCGCCATTCGTGAGCTTGCCAGTGACACCTTGCTGCCACTGTGCCGCGAGCACGTTGTGGTGACACAAGGCTTTATTGGTTCCGATGAAGAAGGCAACACCACTACCCTTGGCCGTGGTGGCAGTGATTACAGTGCGGCTTTGATTGCCGAGGCAGTGCAAGCCTCTGGCTTAGAAATTTGGACTGATGTACCGGGAATCTACACCACAGACCCGCGCATTGCCCCGAATGCGGCACCGATTGCAGAAATTAGCTTCAGCGAAGCGTCAGAGATGGCGAATTTTGGCGCCAAGATCCTGCACCCTTCGACCCTAGTCCCTGCTCTGCGCCATGATATTCCGGTGTTTGTCGGTTCCTCGAAAGCGCCAGAGCAAGGCGGTACTTGGATTCGTCATCAAGTGGAAAGCTCACCGCTGTTTCGCGCCCTAGCCCTACGTAACAACCAAACCATGGTGACGCTGCGCAGCGCGAAAATGTTCCATGCTTACGGCTTTCTAGCCAAAGTGTTTGAGATCTTGGCCAAGCATAAGGTCTCGGTCGATTTGATCACCACCTCTGAAATCAGTGTCTCATTAACGCTTGATCAAACAGGTACCTCTGGCGGTGCGCCGTCGTTACCTCAAGCCGCGCGTGAAGAGCTTGAAGAGCTGTGCAGCGTGAAAGTGGAACACAACCTCTCCGTCGTCGCCTTGATTGGTAACAACATGAGCGAGAGCAAAGGCTATGCAAAACAAGTATTTGGTACACTTGAAGACTTTAACTTACGAATGATTTGTTACGGCGCTAGCCAGCACAACCTCTGTTTCTTACTGCGTGAATCAGAAGCCAAACAAGCGATTCAGAAGTTGCATGTCGAGCTGTTTGAGCGCTAACAGCACTATAAATACACATCAGCGACGAAGCACTCTCGAGTTTCGTCGCTGATGCATCGCTACGTCAAATAGTGAGGCTTATTCGCCCGCCACTTTCATTGACTCAAGCAAGATAGAACCGGTTTGAATCTGCGAACGGGTTTCCACATCACTGCCGACAGCCACTATTTGGTTGAACATCTGCTTGAGATTGCCTGCGATGGTCACCTCAGAGACAGGGAATTGGATTTGACCATTCTCAACCCAAAAACCGGCTGCGCCGCGCGAGTAATCGCCCGTCACGATATTCACCCCCTGCCCCATCACTTCTGTAACCAAAAAGCCGGTGTCCAGCGCCTTAAGCATTTGATCAAAATCTTGCCCAGTTGATTGCACGTACCAGTTGTGGATGCCCCCCGCATGACCGGTTGGCGTCATCGACATTTTACGCGCCGCATAGCTGGTCAATAGGTAAGTGGATAACACGCCGTCAGTGATAATTTGTCTATCTTGCGTCGCAACGCCTTCGCTATCAAACGGGCTTGACGCCAGACCACGCAACACATGGGGACGCTCGTCGACTTGGAACCAGCTGGGTAGAATTTGCTGACCAAGATGATCAAGAAGAAACGAGGATTTGCGGTACAAGTTGCCACCACTGATCGCCATCACAAGGTGACCGAGTAGACCCGTTGCGACATCCGCCGCAAACATGATCGGGTACTGACCGGTTTTGAGCTTCTGCGCGTCTAAACGACTGACGGTTTTCTCCGCTGCGCTCAGGCCCACGGATTTCGGCGTCCACAGGTCGTCTTTGTGACGCGCCACTGTGTAGCTGTAGTCACGTTCCATTTCACCGTTTTGGCCTTGACCAATCACACAGCAACTGATGCTATGGCGACTTGAGGCATAACTCGCCAGTAAGCCGTGGCTGTTGCCGTACACTTTGACGCCATAATGGCTATCGTAGCTGGCGCCATCACTTTGCTTGATCTTATCGCTGTAGCTGAGCGCTTCTTGCTCCGCTTCAATCGCCATTTTTGCCGCGTGGTCAGGGTCAGGCGTATCGGGGTGAAACAGATCCAAATCAGGAATATCTTTGACCATCAGTTCAGCCGGTGCTGGGCCTGCGTACTGATCTTCTGATGTGTATTGAGCGATATCAAGTGCCGCCAATACCGTCTGTTGAATCGCTTTTTCGCTTAAGTCTGACGTTGAGGCGCTGCCTTTACGCTGATTGCGGTAGACGGTAATACCGAGTGCACCGTCACTGTTGAACTCCACATTTTCGACCTCACACATGCGAGTCGATACGCTTAAACCTGTGGTTTTACTGATGGCAACTTCCGCGGCATCCGCTTTTTCACCCGCCATCTCTAACGCTTTCGCGACGGCAGCTTCAAGCTCGATACGCTGCTGTGCCACTTGCTTTTTTACGTCCATATTCTCTTCATCAGTCGTTGCTTTGTCGCTAGGATAACAAGAATTTCGCTTTCTCCCCATGATTCTTGTTAAAATAGAGAAATAGACGTTCAAATGAAGGTATGAAAATGGCTCGCAAAAATCAAAAAGCGCCATGGGAACCAGAAGAAGAGATCATCTGGGTAAGTAAATCCGAGTTGAAGCGTGACATGGAAGAGCTGCAGAAACTGGGTGAAGAGCTCGTTAACCTCAAGCCCTCTGTGTTGGAAAAATTTCCACTCAGCGAAGACTTGGCCGATGCGATTCGCGATGCGCAGCGTTTTAAAAACGAAGCGCGCCGTCGTCAGTTGCAGTTTATCGGCAAATTGATGCGTCACGAAGACCCAGAGCCAATTCAAGCGGCGCTGGATAAAGTCCGTAACAAGCACTCTCAAACCACGGCGCTGCTGCACAAATTAGAGCAACTGCGTGACCGTGTGGTGGAAGAGGGCGACAGCGCCATTGAAGAGGTATTGACGCTGTATCCGGATGCGGACCGTCAGCGTTTACGTCAGCTTGCTCGTCAGGCGAACAAAGAAAAGCAAGCCAACAAGCCAGCTAAAGCGTATCGAGAGATTTTCCAGATCCTCAAAGCATTGAGCAGTGAAGAGCCACAATAACACGCTCTTACTCAGTGATGGTTGAAGCGGATAAGTGCACACTTATCCGCTTTTTTTTATCTCTGCTTTCTAGCCCATTGTTATAGCGCTCAGTTGTGCGCAGTGGTGGCCGCCTGAACAAATGCGCCGAGGCTAGGGTCCGAGTGGGTCGCCGCTAGCTCTGAAATCGGCCCAGTCGCTGCGACATGACCTTGTGATACAAACGCAAAATGCGTTGCGATCGCTTTGGCATCACCTAAGTGGTGCGTCACCATTACTACCGTAATATCACGCTCACTCGCCAACTGTTTGACCAGTGATAGCATCTCTAACCTGAGCAAAGGATCGAGCGCTGAAAAGGGCTCGTCTAGCAGCCATATCGGCGCAGACTGTACAAAGCAGCGCGCTAACGCAACCCGTTGACGCTGGCCACCAGAGAGCTCATGCGGCAATCGAGACAAATACTCCGCCACCCCCACCTGCTGCGCCGCTTGCACTACCGCCTGTTTCTGCGTTGCAGACAACTTCAAGCCGGGATCCAATCCAAGGCCGATGTTTTCCGACACGGAAAGGTGAGCAAACAAGTTGTGCTCTTGAAACAACATCGCAAACGGGCGCTGATAAGGCGCCAGCCCGTTGAGCGTTTGACCTTGCGCTAAAATTTCACCGCTTAATGGTTCAATAAAACCCGCCATCAAGGCGAGCAAGGTCGACTTCCCTGCGCCACTGGGTCCCATTAGCGCGACGATTTGCCCTGCCTCAACGTGCAGATCAAACTGAAATGACTCGGCATGATAATCGTAATGCAGGTCACTGAGAGTGAGCATAGTGACTCCTATTGGTGGGGGTAGAAGCAGAGCGAGGGCGAAACAGGCGCTCCATCAGCGCAAAACAGCCCACACTCAAAAGCAGTAAAGTGACTGATACGACCGCCGCCGCGTCCATTTGGTAACTGCCGAGCAGTTGGAACAGGTAGAGCGGAAGAGTACGAAACTCCTGACTGCCAAACAGCGCGATGGCACTGAGATCACCCATAGAAAACATAAAGCTGATGGCAAACGCGTGCGCCAGCGGTCGTTTTAATGCACGCCACTCCACCACTCGTAAACGGCACCAACCGCGGATCCCAAGGGTTGCACAAAGGTACTGATACTGCTGCTCAAGTTGCAACATCGGCTGAGCCAAGGTTTTGATCACATAAGGCAGCCCCATTAACGCGTTGACCGCAACAACAACGACCAGGGCGTAGCTGAGCGCATCCGTCCACGAACGGAGCAGCAAAAAGAGCCCAGTCGAGATCACTAATCCTGGGGTCACCAGAATGATGGTCCCGAGCAGCTCTATCTTATCCGCGGTTTTCTCACGTTGATTGAGGCGCAGTCTTCGGCTAGATAATAAAATCGCCGTGCCCGCACTGACAGCGATAACGCTCGCCATGCTTGCCACTTTCAGTGACGCCCCGAGCGCGGACCAAAATCGGCCATCACTCAGCACACTCAGCGCCTGAGAATTCATACCACTGGCTAGTACCATCCCAAGAGGCGGCAACACTAACAGCAAGCTAAAACCTATCCAAGCGCCATCCCAGCACTTAGAGAATAGACTGTCTTTCACCACCAACGCAGTTGGTGCGTCGCTGCCCATCGAAATGGCAATAGGTCGAGCGAAACGTTGAATCGATAACGCCATTAAGCCACATAGCAGCATTTGCCAAATTGCCAGTAACGCGCCCGCTTGCAAATCAAAATCAAACTTGATCGCTTGGTAAATCGCGAGCTCAATAGTGGTCGATTTGGGCCCGCCGCCCAATGCCATAACAGTGGCAAAACTGGTAAAGCAGAGCATAAACACCAACCCGCAAACGGGCGCTAATTGCTGCCTCATCCGCGGCCATTCGACCCACTTAAACTTTTGCCAATGGCCCATGCCTAAGTGGGCGCACAGTTTGTGTTGCTCCGCCGGAATCGACTCTAGTGATTGCAGCAGCAAACGCGCCGCATAAGGAAGATTAAAAAAGAGGTGCGCGAGCAAAATGCCATGCAAACCGTAAATATTAAATGGCAACGAGAGATCCCACTGCACAAGCTGTGTCGCCAGCCAACCACTGCGCCCATAAATTGCCAGCAAGCCAAACACCCCCACCAAGACAGGAAGTACCAAAGTGGTCGCAAACAGCTTGAGTACCAAGGCTTTGCCGATAAACTGCCGCCGCGACAAAGCATGGGCGACGGGGATCGCCAAGCCGACACTGAGTAGCGTTGAGAGGAAAGATTGATAGAAGCTAAATTGGGTAACGTGGCGGTAATAAGGGTCTTGCCAAATGACGCGCAGATCGAGGGAAGGCGCTTGATTGAGCAAGGCCAGCAACGCAGAAACGACAAAGGCCGCGATCAACATCGCGACCCATACGCCTAATTTAGGGACAGATTGCACGAACGCCTAACCTTAGAAGGTCAACGCGTTTTGCCATTCACGAATCCACGCTTTGCGGTGGGTAGCCACATCTTCAGCGCTAAAGCTCAAGGCTTGGCTTGGCTTCGTCAGGCTTTGATACCCTTCTGGCAACGCGACGTCAGTGACAGGGTACATCCAGTTCCCTGTGGGCATGGCCGACTGAAAGTCATCGCTGAGGATAAACTGCATAAAGACATCCGCCAACTCGCTGTTCGCGCTCGTTTTAACTTTGGCGGCCACTTCTACTTGAGTGTAATGACCTTCCGCGAAATTCGCCGCAGCGAACTTAGCCTCATTTTCGGCAATCAGATGGTACGCAGGTGACGTGGTGTAAGAGAGCACCATGTCAGACTCGCCTTTTAAGAACATCGAGTACGCTTCTGACCACCCTTTCGTGACCGTCACTGTCTTTTTCGCCAACGCTTTCCACGCCTGCGGCGCTTCGTCGCCATAGACAGATTTCATCCACAGCATCAAACCTTGACCCGGGGTTGAGGTACGCGGGTCTTGGTAGATGACTGTTAAGTCGTCATTTGATTCCACCAGCGCTTTGAGGCTAGTCGGTGGCTCAGCCAAGGTCTCTTTGTTGTAGACAAACGCGAAGTAACCGTAGTCGTACGGCACAAAGGTCGTATTGGACCAGCCGCCTGGCAAGGTGACGGATGACGTATCGACGCTATGCTCAGCCAACAAACCGGTTTGCTGCGCTTCTGCCATCAAGTTGTTATCTAACCCCAACACAATGTCGGCTTTGCTATTGTCGCCTTCCAGTCTCAAGCGATTGAGAATAGAGACGCCATCATCCAAAGCTACAAAATTCAACGTACAGTCGCACTGTGCTTCAAACGCTTTTTTTACCACTGGGCCTGGGCCCCAATCGGCAGCGAAAGAGTCATAGGTATACACGGTTAACGTATCGGCTGCGGTTGCAGAAAAAGACGTCAGTGCCACGGCGGCACAAAGTGGCATAAATGAAGGGATAAAAGTGGATTTCACTGCTCGCTCTCCTTGTTGAGCCACGCAGGTCTGAGGGACAAACAGACGTCTGATGTCCTCGCTCAATTCCTACGCCAGCATTATCTGGTTCAGGTCTACGGGTCCCGAGCAAAGCTCGATCTCAGCGTCATTCAGTGAATGAATAGCTCCCCGATGAGGTTCGGCTTGATTGTAATAGGTCTGCCCTACAATAGCCATACTTGCGTGACGGCCCAACAAGACGCAATCACGAATCGTTACGTTGATCATAGCCCCAGCGCGCCACCAAGGATTGCTCGATGCCGAGGTGATCCAAAATGCGCGCGACCATAAAATCAATAAGATCGTCTATCGATTTAGGTTGGTGATAAAAACCGGGCGCGGCCGGCATAATGGTGACGCCCATCTGCGAGAGCTTGTGCATGTTCTCAAGGTGCAAGGTTGAGAAAGGCGTTTCTCGAACCACCAGCAGCAATTGACCACGCTCTTTCATCACCACATCGGCGGCGCGTTCAATCAAATTATCGGACATACCATGAGCAATCGCTGCCACACTGCCCGCCGAACAAGGGCAAACCACCATCTGCTTGGGCGCCGCTGAGCCAGAGGCCACGGGCGAGAACCAGTCCTCTTTGCCGCACACCACTAATTTAGCCGGGTCGCAGCTGAGATGGGCGACCAAGGCTTGCTTGGCGCTGTCTGGGTTGGCAGGCAGTTTTAATCCGTGCTCGGTGGCCAACACCACTCGCGCCGCCGATGAAACCAGCAGGTAAACCTGATAGTCCGCGGCCAACAAGCACTGCAACAGACGCAGCCCATAAGGCGCGCCTGAGGCTCCGGTAAAAGCGAGGGTGATGGATTTTTCAGCCATTGTGCGTATCTCTTATTATTGGGCTAATTGCGCTAACAGTTTGTCGTGAATTCCGCCAAACCCGCCGTTACTCATCACCAGAATCTGATCGCCGGGGCGAGCATGCCGAGCGATATTGCGCACCAACTCGTCGATGTCGTCAGAGACATAAGCAGGTTGCGCGCACTGCTCGGCAATCTCACTCACCGACCAGGTAATAGACTCAGGTTGAAAGAGGAACACTTCATCGGCCGCCTGCAATGAGGCCGCGAGCGTCTCTTTGTGCACCCCGCGTTTCATGGTTGCACTGCGCGGCTCCAACACCGCAAGGATTCGGGATTGACCCACCTTGTTACGTAAGCCGCCCAATGTCAGTTCAATCGCCGTTGGATGATGAGCAAAGTCGTCATACACAGTGATGTCATTGACCTGCCCTTTTAACTCCAAGCGGCGTTTGGTATTAATAAAGCGCCCTAACGCCTCACAAGCGTGATCCGGAGTGACACCCACATGGCGCGCCGCCGCGATGGCCATCAACGCATTGCTGACGTTGTGATCGCCGACTAAATCCCACGTCACTCGACCCACTATTTCTCCCGCCAATAAGACATCAAAGACACTGCCATCTTGGGCCTGTTTTTGCGCTTGCCAGCCAGATTCACACCCTGTGTACTCTTGTTCGCTCCAGCAGCCACGGGCAATAACGTCTTGCAGCGCCTGGTCCGATTGAGGAGTAAACAGACGCCCATTGCCTGGTACGGTTCTCACCAGATGATGGAATTGGCGCTTAATCGCTTCCAGATCATCGAAGATGTCTGCATGATCGAACTCAAGGTTATTCATGACCAAGGTACGTGGATGGTAATGAACGAACTTAGAACGCTTATCGAAAAAAGCGCTGTCGTATTCATCAGCTTCAACTATGAAAAACGGGCTGTTGCCCAATCTTGCCGACAAACCAAAGTTGCCAAGCACGCCCCCCACGAGAAAACCGGGTTCATAACCGCAATCTTCCAGAATCCAAGCGAGCATACTGGATGTGGTGGTTTTGCCGTGCGTTCCCGCGACCGCCAGTACCCATCGGTCATGCAGCAGAAACTCTTGCAGCCACTGCGGGCCGGAGGTGTAACGCAGGTTGCTGTCAAGCGCATGCTCGACACACGGGTTACCACGGCTCATCGCATTACCGATCACCACCAAATCGGGCGCCGGATTTAACTGCGCCGGATCAAACCCTTCTATAATTTCAATACCTTGCGATTCAAGTAGCGTGCTCATGGGCGGGTACACATTGGCGTCACTGCCGGTGACTTTGTGCCCCAATTGACGCGCTAAAATTGCCGCTCCTCCCATAAAGGTGCCACAAATTCCCAAGATATGAATATGCATAGAGTGATCCTGAAAAGGCTAATTTGAAGTGCTCATTATGGCGATAATGGCTTGAAAAGCGAACCTCTTTGTCCTTCGGATGTGAAATCTTGGCACAATCGAGCAAAGTTTGTTCAAGATGAAAAACCGTGAAAATATTTGAATAATTACCAAAAAAATTGAGAGGTTAGACAGTTAGTTCGTTACCAATAATAAGATCATGGTTTTACAATTGCTCAAGGCAAAAACAAAAGCTCACGCATAGCTTCGTCCCTCTTGCGCCCCAACAATAAAATGGCAAGAGGTTGCCCAACTCCCCCCAAACTTATGCGATTTTAAGGAATAAACATGTCTGGAATGCGCACCCTTGGCGAGTTCATTGTTGAAAAACAGACGGACTTCCCCCACGCTAGCGGTGATCTATCATCCCTACTGTCGTCGATTCGCCTTGCGGCTAAAATCGTCAACCGCGAAATAAACGCGGCTGGCCTTGGTGATATCACCGGTGCCGTTGGTAGTGAAAACATTCAGGGCGAAGCCCAACAAAAACTGGATGTTTACGCGAACGAGAAGTTCAAAGCAGCACTTGAAGCACGCGATCAAGTGTGTGGCGTAGCAAGTGAAGAAGAAGATGAGGCGGTCGCGTTCAATAAAGAACTGAACAAAAACGCCAAATACGTGGTATTGATGGATCCACTCGATGGCTCATCTAACATCGATGTTAACGTCTCTGTCGGAACGATTTTCTCTATCTATCGCCGCGTCTCTCCTATCGGTACCCCACCGACAGAAGAAGACTTCCTTCAACCAGGCAACAAGCAAGTCGCGGCCGGTTATGTGATTTACGGTTCATCAACCATGCTTGTCTACACCACAGGCAATGGCGTCAATGGCTTTACCTACGATCCATCGATCGGTACGTTCTGCTTGTCTCATGAGAATATGATGGTGCCAGAAGATGGCCGCATCTACTCAATTAACGAAGGTAACTACTTCCGTTTCCCAATGGGCGTGAAAAAGTACATCAAATTCTGCCAAGAGAACGAACCGAATGACGGTCGCCCGTACACGTCTCGCTACATTGGCTCTTTGGTGTCGGACTTCCACCGTAACCTGCTGAAAGGCGGCATTTACCTGTACCCAAGCACGCAAAGCCACCCGAACGGCAAACTGCGCCTTCTTTATGAGTGCAACCCAATGGCGTTCATTATTGAGCAGGCGGGCGGTATTGCTTCAGACGGTGAGAAACGCATCATGGATATTGAACCTACAGAGCTGCACCAGCGTGTGCCTTTCTTTGTTGGCTCAAAAAACATGGTCAAGAAAGTCGAATCTTTCCTCGCAGAATACAAAGACCAATAAGGCCCAGCTATTCTCCCCAAGGCGCTCACTGAGCGCCTTGTTTTTTTATGAACTTCCATCACTTCCCTCAGTCGCTGCGCTTCACAATCGGTGTTTTCTTGACCAAGCTCTCATCGTCCGTCATTTACAAAAAACCAAGTTTAGCGGTAAGGTATTTGCCTACATATCGACCAATAACAAGGAAGCTTGCCCATGAGTCTTAATCACGTCCCTGCAGGGAAATCACTCCCGGATGACATTTATGTCGTCATCGAAATTCCGGCCAATGCCGATCCGATCAAGTACGAGGTCGACAAAGATTCTGGCGCGGTATTTGTGGACCGTTTTATGTCCGCGCCTATGTTCTATCCATGTAACTATGGCTATGTGAATCACACACTCTCTTTAGATGGTGACCCGGTTGATGTCCTAGTGCCGACCCCTTATCCCTTGATGCCAGGTAGTGTGATTCGCTGTCGCCCTGTCGGTGTATTGAAAATGACCGATGAATCAGGTGAAGATGCCAAAGTGCTCGCCGTGCCGCACAGTAAAATCTCCAAAGAGTACGAACACATCCAAGATGTCGGTGATATTCCTGAACTGCTCAAAGCGCAAATTACCCACTTTTTTGAGCGCTACAAAGAGCTCGAAAGCGGCAAATGGGTCAAAGTGGAGGGCTGGGAAGACGTCGATGCCGCGCGCCAAGAGATTCTCGAGTCGTTTGAGCGCGCGAGTAAGTAATCCTCACCCAACCACCGTGACTCATTGACTAAAAGAAAACGGCCAGAGCAGTGAAACTCTGGCCGTTTTCTTTATCGGTATTCAACCATTAAAAACCCGAACCTGCCGTGGAAGTACGACCTGAGACATAGTCTTGCTGGAAGAAGGGATCAAGACGGTCGCACACCCCATAATAGGGTTTGCCCATCACACCAAGCATGTAGGCGTTTTGCTGACAATATTGACCGCGACCTTGCTCATACCCTGCCAAATAGGCGGCATAACGGTCGTCGTTCAAATAGCCAGCTTCATCCGCTTTGGCTAACTTGGATTGAGACAAGTTCAGTAAGCCGTTTTCACCGCGATCAACACCGAACTGATACCAATCTTGATCGACGTTAGACGTTGGCGTAGTGACAGTGGTACAGCCTGTGAGTAACAGGGCGACGAACGCCCCGACGGGTATGATGGTACGTTTCAGCGCTAACATAGGACTCTCCTTATTGAACGCTTGTTCTCACCATAAAATGGCGCTAGACGCGCTGGCACCAATCGCCCGATGCAATCAACACATCCAATTGGCTGACATCTTGGTAGAGGTAAATCCAAGCCTGACCAAACGGCGTATCGATGCGCTCTCGGCGATACTCTACCGGCACATCTTCTAGTTCATCTATACGTGCGAGCGTGACATCATCGATCAAATAGACTTCACCTGAGATCGAATCATGTCCTTCAATCACCGCCGGATAGGGCCCCAAATCATACAGCGCATAAAAGGGCGGTGTATCAAAGTGACCCAAACACTGCGAGCCAGCTAAAAAATCTTGGTTCGACTCCCCTTTGCGCAAGGTGCCATAAACAAACAATAGATGTTGCATTGCCCGCCCCTATTTCCTTTCTCTGTCTGAGTGTGTCTCAACGTCGGCTCTGTGTTAGAGTCACTATTAATCAAACTCAAATTGATAGAGCAGATCCACAGCGCTACTCACACCAGAGACCGCCTCTAAATAAAGATCCTGCATTAAGCGGTAACGCACCGTAAACTCGCCCACCGAGTCAAAAATGCCGACCCCATATTTAACCTGCAAGCCAGGGAGAATATAACCACTCACCGTGACCTGAGAGTCATCACCCGAGCCCGCGGTATCCAACTGCAGATCCTGAACGCCAAAGGCTTCGCCAATTTCGCCCACCACTTTGCCGCTTTTCGCTAGGCTCAAACCAATGAGTGTGGTGGTCATCGCGTTGCCGCCTGCTTCGCCATCAATGTCTTGACCACGCAATAGATAGGATAGCGCATTCGCTTGCGGCATGGCGGGGTCAGAGAAGATGGTGACCGATGGCTCATCGGCCGGTCCAGTCACTTTGACCCCGGCCGTCACGTCGTCTTGGGTGTTATCGGGATTTCGAATCGCTGTGATCTGCACATAGGGCTGATCCACTGGCCCATTCATCAAAATCTTACCTTCACTGATGATCAAATCTTGACCAAAGGAGCGATACGAACCATCGACAATGTTGATTTCACCTTGGACAAACGGACCTTTGTCTTTTTGCGCCACATTCAAGTTACCTTTCAGTCCGCCTTCAAGCCCAAACGCCACTAGCTTGAAGTCATCGCCAATGCTGATATTAATATTGGTTTCGAGATTAAACGGCACTTCGGTGGCGTTCTCAACAGGTTGGAGATCTTTATCAAGTAACACTTGATCGTCTGAGACGCCAATGGCACTCGGCGGTAGCTCTTCGACGATAATACGCCCCCAAGGCAGATGAATGCTTCCATCCACGCGCGCCAATTTAGGCGAGGCCGATATCGTCATATCCGGCTGCACTTTCAGCGCCACCATAGGCGGCACATTGACCAGCAGCTCTTCAGCGTACACTCGCAGTTGCGCGTTCCAGTTACTTAGCTCACGCCACTCGGCTTCACCGGAGAGTTCCAAATCGCCATCTGGCGTGGTCAATTTTGCCGCGAGCAGCGCATCATAACCGTTGAGTTCGAGGCTCACTCGACCTGAATCCACTTCTACCGGAGAGAGCTCCCCTTTCAGCGACATCTTATCGATCAGCAGTTGCCCCTCGACTTTCGGTTGCGTTACCGCACCGCTGATGGCGAGATCGGTACTGATGGTCGATTTTAGCTCACTAAAATCGCCGATTAATGGCGCAAGAAAATCAATGTGGAACGGAGTTAACGCGAGCTTGGCGTCGATCTTGGGGTTGGCGTCCAATACGTTAGGGAGACTCACTTGGCCAGAAAGGTCGCCATTGTCGCGCACATCAATCAGCCAGTCGGCATCCAAACGGTTATTTGCTAGCGCGGCCTCCAGTGTCACCGCATGCCACGCCAAGGTGACATTTTCTTCGAGCTTTTGCGTCACTTGACCGGCAGGCATCGACACCGAGGCTTTTACTTCAGGCGGTGTCTCTGGCGACCATTTCGCCCACACATTAGCATTCACTTCAGCTTTGAGCTGAGTGGTGGGTGGGATAAAGGCATGCAGTTGATTGACATTAAACTGCGACAAAGAGAGCGCGGCTTCACCGCTTTCCCCCACTTGAATATCCTCATCCAAACACAACGCGGAATCCGACTGCAGCCAACAGTGCGCCGCAACCATCACTTGGTTACGCTCAGCGTCAAAGCCCAGTGCGGTGGTGTCAGCCAGCATCCATTCGCCCTGCAGGGTGGAGAACGATACCTCTTCTAGTTCGCCCTGCCACTTCAGCTGCGGCTCTAACGTCAATGCACCACGCAAGTCGATATGGCTCGTCACCAACTCAGATAGCAGATCTAAGCTGAGCTTATGTTGCTGTTGCGAGCCAGAAAAGGTCAGTGCGACACTCT
The DNA here is from genome assembly GCF_059833955.1 of Vibrio sp. R15-SG3-ISO1A. Taxonomy (NCBI): domain Bacteria; kingdom Pseudomonadati; phylum Pseudomonadota; class Gammaproteobacteria; order Vibrionales; family Vibrionaceae; genus Vibrio; species Vibrio sp. R15-SG3-ISO1A. The sequence goes on along the minus strand of NZ_JCBDGH010000054.1, from coordinate 2,753 downwards.
CAATCTGCTCGCCTTGAACCGTCGCCTGCTTAACGTTCAATTGTAGAGCGCCTTGCGGCACAGGCAGTGGGGTCACCTTGCCCTTGATGCTCGCGCTGCCAATATGCGCTAAGGTTTGCCAGGCTAATCGGTTGGCGTTGATGTCTAGCCCTAAGGTTGGCTCAGTCATCGCTCCGCTCAGCGCCACTTGCCCCAGAATCTGACCTTTGAGATCAGGCACTGTTTTTGAAAGTTGTGGCAAGGTCAATGTCAGTAACATATCCCACTGCTTATCCAACTCGCCCTGTGCGGCAATCTTGTTAGGGCCATGAGAGAGCACTAAGCCCGACGTTTTAGCGCGAACATTGCCATCTCCTGCCGCGTCCGACGCCTCGATATCACCAGCAATATTAAGCGGATAGCCACGCAATAGACCATCAATGTTGAGGTCGGTGCGTTCCACACGCCAACCGCCTTGGGCCGTCAGACCGCCTGCGGTTTCAAGCGTGCCACTGATGTCACCTTCCGCTTGAGGCCACTGCAAACCCGGTTGGATATGGCTAAGGGCTAAGTTAGCGCCCCAACTCACTTGCTCTTGCCACCCCGCACGCAGTGAACCTTCAACTTCACCGCCTAACGTTTTGAGCAGAAAATCAGTCAATTCAATCTGACCTATATCCCCCTGCCCTTTAAGCGCCAGGTCGAGCTCTGGAATGCTTTCTCCGCTCAACACCCCTTGCAGATTGAGGTGAAAACCTTGCAACGAGCCCTGGGCAGAAAACTCTGGCAACACCACACGATAATCCGACTCCCCGCTGAGCGGCCAGCTGGCATCAACATCACGCAGGTGAAGCTCAAACGGTAAATCGGGATCTAAGCTCGCTAAATGCGCTTCAATTTGGCCCAGTGCCAAACCCGATAACTCGGCGTCCAATGCCAAGTCACGCACACTGCCTTCAAGGTTAAGCGCAATAACTTGGCCATTAGCAATCGGGTCTTTCACCATAGCGTCAAGTGAAGCACTCAGCGGATAATCACCTTTTAAGGTGACATCGGCGCGTAAGTTGGCTTCTCCTTGTGGCATATCAAGCTCCAGCGTTGCCACCTGTATCCGCGATCCACGAGCGGTCGCTGAAAGCCCTAGGTGGTTGACCACCAGCGGTGTCTCTTGCTCTAGCCTAAAGTCGTTGATGTCTAAGCGAGAAAGTTGGATTTGCAGCGGCAGGGTAATGTCCGACAAGACGATCGGTGAGGAGGCGTCACTGTCTGGCGCGGCGCTTTGAGCCTGTGGTGCTTGAGGATCACTCGGCGCCAATGCCACGCGAGTACCATCAAGCTGCGTTTTGCTCAACACCAGTCGGTTGCCTTGGAAGCTTATTCCAGACGAGAAACGCTGCCACGCGATCTGGTTGCCCAAAATATCCAGATTGATATTGGACAGCGCAATACGGCTGATTTGAATGGGTACAGGTGCGGTGATCGCTGTCAGTGGCTCATCCTCTTCCTCTGCGGCGGCAGACTCATCACTGCTCGGCAGCGTCGGCATGTGAAAGTCCAATCCATCCATCGCTATCTCATCAATACAGACCGACGGCTCAGTAAAACAGTTGGGATTGATCGCTAACGTGAGTTTGTTGGCGGCAACATCAAGGGATAAGTCCTCATCCACATAGCGCACTTGATGGAGACTAAAACGTGGAAAGAGAGCCCCACTGTGCCCTTCGATCGTTAACTGCGGCACAAACGCATTCGCCGCCCAAACCAAGACATTGAGCCCAGGATTGGTAAAGAGGATGACCCCGACAAGCACCAGCAGCGCAGTAAGTATCCCTGTCGTCAGTACCGTTAGCCATTTTGTCCAAGTGAGAATGCGCTTTTTCATAGATCTGGCCCCAGAGTAAAGTGGACACGGAACTCATCACCCGGATCCGCATCCAATCCCCAAGCAAAATCCAGTCTCACAGGCCCAACCGGCGACGCCCAGCGAACGCCAAAACCCGTCCCCCGTTTGAAATCGGGTGTGTCATTAAAGGCATCACCGTAGTCGAAAAACAGCGCGCCCCACCAGTTGCCGTGCACGCGATATTGATACTCTAAAGTGGAGGTAGCAATGTACTTGGCACCGGTCAGGGCGCCACTTTCATCCACCGGAGAGACCGACTCATACCCGTAGCCGCGCAGATTATTGTCACCACCGGCAAAGAAACGCAGTGACGGCGACAGCTTGTCAAACTCTTCGGCGATGTTCGCCCCGCCATCGACACGTAAAATGCCGCGATGGTTCTGACCAATGCCACGAATCCAGGTGGTGCCGCCCATAATGCGCGTCACACGCGTTTCGGAAATCACGCTCGGGTCGCCATACTCTATGGTGACGCTTTGTCTGTCCCCCCACATCGGCATAGTGCCGCCACGAACACGACTGCGTGAGAAGGAGATACCCGGTAGAAGGAAGTGTCCGGTATCGTCTTGCAAGCCTTGCTCGTAACTTTCGAGCAAATAGCGAACATACACGGTTCGGTGCCAGCCGCTGTCAAGCACCCAATGGCGTTCAACAGATAAGTTGGACTCGAGACTTTGCGTGTCCCGCTGGTCGAGGTTTTTCATCCCATACTGAATGCGGTAGTACTCATTGAGCGCGTCTTGCAGCGGTATTTTATAGCCTGCGGTGATGGTCTGCTCTGGAATCGACAAAGAGAAACTGCTGTCAAAGCTGTGGCCCTTATCGTTCACCCAAGGCTTTTTCCATTTGAGCGTGCCACGCACGCCCACAT